>DAOUWQ010000391.1 GCA_030667035.1 Candidatus Heimdallarchaeota archaeon
ACTGGAATTCATCAGTTACTGGTACGTTCACAATAAAATTCGTTACAATAGTTGATTCAGTATATGAAGTTGCAGTAAAGTCAATCACAATTGAAGTGGAAACAAATATACCTCCTGAATTAATTAGCTATTCTTTCATAAATTACCTTTGCGAAGGTGAGGTATTCATTTTTGATACAATATTGACTGATTCATCAGGAATTAAATCTGTTTGGTGTATAATCAATGGAACAAAATACGAGATGAGTTTTGTAAATGGAAAATACGAAATTACTATCTTTTTGTTACAGACAGGCTATTATATCTTAAGTATACAAGCAGAGGATGAGCAAGGAAATATAGCAAACTATCCGATTGAAGAAGGATTAACAGTTCATGACAAGAAAACACAACTGATTGGTTATGACTTGGATTCTGCAGTTGTTGAAGAGGATAAGCAATTTACTTTTACAGCTCTTATTTATTCAGAGAATTCTATTAGTGAAATAATTTTGATAATTAACTCAACAGAATATCTGATGTCTTTCCTATATCAAACAAATCAACATACAAGTGCATGGAAAATAACCTTGAACTCTTTGGGCGTGGGAAGGTATGAAATTAGTATTAAAATTGTTGATGAATCAAACGAATCTTTTGAAGACAAGGTTGGAACAACTCTCTTAGTGATTCCTAAGACACCGCTATTAGTTAATTACGATTGGTCAATAGCAGAAAATGGAACGGGAGATTATATCTCAGGGAACTTCACAATTAAATCATATTATGAACTAAGTTCTGTGCAAATTTGGATAGATGATCAACTGATAACAGTGATAAAAATTGGTGAAGAACTGTATTCATTTTATGGTACTATTTCTACAGCAAAAAGTCATACGCTAACAATTAGAGCAGTTGATGTTAATGAACGAGTTTTGAATATCCAATTGAATCTCACTCCAAATTCAGGGGCAAATATCATAATGATTTCATTATTGGTATCAAGTGCATTACTAATTATTCTAATTAGCAGTGGTGTTATTGTAGCTTCAAAATATATGAAGAAAAAACCCACCGATAGTTCTGACTCACAGATTGAACTGCCTGAAATCGAAGATATTACTTCTGAATCCTCTCTCTCCGAAGAAGAAACAATGGATTTATTTGAAGAAATTGAGACTATCCCTGCCTCTAATGAAGAAGCATTGACGCCTGAGGAAGGCATCATAGAGGAAGAGCACGAAAATGAATTTGCTGAACCAGATAATTTAGCTGTAGTTTCTGCATGCCCATCATCTGTTGATAGAGAAGAATCCGGAAAATTAGAAGAGCAATATGACGAGAATCTAAAACAAGTCAAAGATTATTTACAAAAAGTAAAAGACGATGGTCTAATAGACTATGTAAATGGCTCTAAAGAAAATGGTGACGAGGAATACACCTCGTTAGATCAATTAACTTCTTTTTCTATAGAAATTGATCAAAGAGTTTTGCCAAAAGATGACCTAACTGCCAAATTGGCGGCAGAGCAGGAAGAAGAGCTTTCACATTCTACAGTCTTTGATTTAAAGGAAATTGCAGAAGAAATCGAACATACTCTAAGTGGTTAGAGAATTGGAGGACTAAGAATTCAGAAAAGAAAATCATTGAAGAACAGACGTGCTTTGCGCAAGTCAATAAGGATTGGTATAGGGATATTTGTTATCCTCCTTTCTTTTACTAGTTCATTTTTGAAAATTGGTCATGAATCCTCCGCTTTATTAGAACATTTACCAAATGAATTAGAGCAAAGTTCAGTACAAGAATATACATTCAATGACCTAGGAATAGCAATCAATCAGTTTAGTTGGTCTGATAAAGGCACATTCCTATTGACAGTAAACAAAACATTCGATCTTGATAATAATGGACCAATTGTCTTATTGTTGGAATTTTCTACTCAAGGCGATAAACCAGATAGTCCTGGATACAAAATATTTGGTAAATTTAACCAACATTCATTTGAAACTTCAATTCCAAGATGGATGATAGCTAGTTCTGATGATCATGGATTAATAAAACAAATAGCTATTCCTTTGGAAGGAGAAGGAAGATTGTACAGTAACTATTTCGAGCTGTCTGTCGAAGTTAAAAATAATTATGATGCTTATGCTGAAGGGTCCTTGCAAATCCTTGGAAACTCAAAATTGCTGATAGGTGATGATCTGCTAATAGATACCTATGGCAACTTTTCAACAAAAATGTATACAGACTTTTTGTTTGGTTCTACAACTCTAGGTGGAATTAGAGCTTATAGCTATATTCAAATGACGATAAATAATGAAACGCTTCTGTCCCATGGTGATTATCAATTACAGTTTTCATTGGAAATTCATGGTGAAGTTTCTGTTTCTTTATTTTTATTTGATACAAATTTGCAATCATTTTCCATGGAAAAAAATCAAACAGATGATTACACCTCAGAAATAACAACAGAAATTTCGCCAAATTTAGGTGTTAATCTTTTTACCCTTGAAATCGCGATTTATGGTGAAAATATTTGGAGTTCACCATTCAATGTTAGTATTTCAAATGTTTATCTGAATGTAGAATACAATGAAAATGGTGGTATTGGATTCGGTGATCTTGAAATACCTTTCTTTCAATGGCCTGATTATCCTATTGTTGGTGTACTAATTTTAGCGGTTTGGATTTTACCATATTCCATTCTCAAATATCGAGCATGGAAAAAGCTCCCAGGAGAAGTTGAGATCAATTTTCTAGATGATGAAGAAGCAATGAACATTCTGGATCCGGAGGGTTTGTCTGTGGATGATCAAGATGACGATATCGATGAAACGTTTGAATTTGATGAGGACATGTAAAAATGACAAATGATACAACTGTAACTATAGAACAACAATCATTAACAACAAATAATGAAAATAGCTTTTCAGTGAAGAAACTAAAAGAAAACATAGCTAAATTTCTTCCTTATCTAAAACCAGGACTAATAAATTCCATAATCTCGTTCATAGCTTTCCTAATTACGTTATTGATTTCACAAAAATTAGCGATATCATTCCTTATTGTTATACT
>DAOUWQ010000071.1 GCA_030667035.1 Candidatus Heimdallarchaeota archaeon
CTTTTAAACATTTCTTCAAGCTAGCTTTCGTTGAATTTTTTCAACTTCGTTAGATGAATAATGATTTTGCTACGTCTGTTCTAATAGAACGGTATTTTTGTTCTAGACGTGCTTCAAAGGTGTTATAAATTGTGATTGATTCGTCATCTAGTTGTACAATTAATCCACCAATGGACTCAATTGTTCCAGCGTCTAATTTAATAGAGGATTTAGTACCACTTTTCTTAGTAACTTCGTTAGCTAATTTTCCTAGTTCTTTTATTTTAGCTTTATCTGCTTTTCGAGCTTTAACTAAGAGATTTCCTCCACCAATTGCAATTCCTGCTTCTACAATAAGAGATACAAGAACTTTTGGGTAAGCTGGTTTTGAAGTGAATTTCTTTAATTCAACCTCAGCAGATGTGAAAGTTTTGGTAATTTCTTCTTCTTTCTTTTGCAAGATTTCTCGACGTGCTTGTAGATTAATAGAAGCAATTTGTTGTTTTTCTAACTCTATTATAGTTTTAGATTCCAACTCAACGATTTCATCTTTTTCTCGATCAGCAACTGCTTTTCCTTTTTCAAGGATTTCTTGTGTTTGCTGTTTTGCTTCTTTAGTATACTTGCGCGTTTCATTTTTAGCATTGCTAATTATATCTTCGACCATTTGATTGATTCTTTGTTCTTCAGCAGACAATTCACTGGCTCCTCCTAAGATTAGCGAGCTGTTTCAAAAATCAATTCTCATAATTAAAAATATTTTGACACGAGCTCCAAATATCCGCTTTAAAACAGCAATCATTTGTTCTTTTACCTGGAAAAAATGGTTAATAACAAATTTTTCAGTTGTTCCACAAATGTTTTAACAAAGTTTTTTTCTCAATTATGATTTGGTTGAGATATATTCAATCAAAAAAGACAAAGAATGAATGAAAAAAATTGTTGTATAGGTGAAATGAAAAATGGTTGATGCATTTGGGAAATTAACTATGGCACCAAGAGTGCAAGGATTGGAATACGCAATTCGAGATATTAGTGCTGAAGCAAGGAAACTATCTGCACAAGGAAAGGATCTAATTTGGTTAAATATTGGAGATCCAAATAAATATGACTTTGAAACACCAAAAAATATTGTTGATGCTTTTGTGAAAGCTGCGCGTGAAAACAAGAGTTTCTACTCAGAATCACAAGGTATTGTTCCGTTACGTGAAGCAATAGTTGAAAAAGAAATGAAAATAAATGGGGCAAAGAACCTCTCAATTGATGACATACATGTAACTGCAGGAATATCCGAAGGAATAATGTTTCTTTTTGCTTCTCTTCTAAGTCCAGGTGATGAGCTTTTAATTCCAGGTCCAGCCTATCCTTCCTATATGGCATTTCCAAAATTCTATGACGCTAAGAGTATCACATATCGAACCATTAGCACTGACAATTGGCAACCAGATGAGGATGATATTAGAAGTAAAATAACCGATAAAACAAAGGCAATTTTGATTATTAACCCAAATAACCCTACAGGAGCAGTGTATAGGGAAAAAGAACTGAAACAAATTGTGGATATTGCTGGCGAACATAATTTACCAATAATTGCAGATGAGATTTACGACAGATTGTCATTTGATCAGAAATTCATTGGTATGCCTTCTGTTGCAAAGGATGTCCCATTATTTATGATGAATGGCTTCTCTAAAGTCTACTTAATGCCTGGATGGCGTATTGGTTATTGTTACCTTCAGGATCCAGAAGAAAAGCTAAGAGAAGTCTATGACGGGATAATAAAACTAGGTCGATTAAGGTTATGTGTCAACACTCCAGCTCAATATGGTTGTACTGAGGCTTTAACAGGACCACAAGAACACATCAAAGAAACCGTAGATAAATTGAGAAAACGAAGAGATATTATCTACAAGCGATTGAATGAAATTGATGGCATTTCAACACAAAAACCAGGGGCAGCTTTCTATATCTTTCCAAAAATTGAGAACCTCGGTAAATACAAAAATGATAAAGAATTCATTCTTGCTTTCTTAAAGGAGGAAGGTGTGGTTAGTGTCTTTGGAAGTGGTTTTGATCCGACATACGGAAGCGGTTATTTCAGATTAGTATTCCTTTCCCAAGAAGAAATAATCAGTGATGCAATGGATCGACTTGAAAGGTTCATGAAAAAAATATAGACAAGAAGATAATAGACATTTGCAAACTATTATTCTTCCTTTTTCTCGTTTTTTATTGATTTAGCCAGTTCAACATAGTAGCTAGTTCTGTTTGTTGTTTTATTAATTCATCATAATCTGTATTCAATCGTTTGTAAACTTTACACATAATATCTCGAGTAAGATTTGAACCTATCTCACGCTCAATACTATTTTGTAAAACTTTGAAAAGCGTTTCTAATCGTTTAGCAATCTCCATAAGATTTGTTTCAGAACTGAGAACTTTCTTCAGATTGTTTCGATCAATCAAGTACTCATTGCTATCACTAATTAAACGAGCGAGATTTTCATCTTTAATGAGCATCAGGGTAGCAGTATTTCTTTTCACAAGGGTAAGTTTCCGTAAATCTAACCAATTATCTGATTCGTCAAAAATGAGTTGGAAGAGATCATCAATAAACTCAAGGGAACGTGTAAATTGAAATGCCTTCTTGTCAAGAACAACTTTCCATGTAGGAAGTACTTCAAGAAAGCGTTCTGATACAAGTTTTTCAACTAATTCACAAACTTGATCATGAGACAATTTTACTTTCTTTCTAATATCAAGAAATGATCTATCTGTACCAATAAGTGATAATATTTTGATGCCATATTCACCCATTGATTTAGAAATTTTGTTATAACCATCTGACCCAACTTCAAGAGCATTTAATCCTTTTTTAGTAAGCTCTAAAATACTCTCGTTACTGATTTCAAAATGGGTTCTTACTAGACCTGATTCCTCAAAATATGAAATGATACTTTGAACAACATCAACGCTTATTTCTAATTCTTCACTGATAGCATTAATATCATTTTCACCATTTATATGTGTGATAATAGCCCATTTTATATCATCCAGTTTCTTTGGTGCACGATCAGTGTTGATTAACATAGGAATATGATAAGGACTAATAGTTTTACGGGATATAAGCTGTATAACATCATCTTCAAAATCATCAAATCCTGAAGAAATACCACTCCAATCTATAATTAGATCATGATAACGATTTTCAAATTCTTCTACAAGAATTTTCAATTTTTCTTTAAAAGAATAATCTTTACTACTTAAGATAAGGAGCCCAATGACATTCTCCCCAGGTTCTACTTGTAAAACAAAATCACCTCTATCAATAAATTTGATGATCTCCTTTCCTTCAGAAGGTTTCAATTCCTCTGCAAAAGTAATTACTGCAGAAATAAAACCTGAGATGAGTGTAGGTTCAAGCTTAATGTCCTCTCTAAAACGATGGGAGAAAAGTTGCACACCAGATAACCTATGAATCATTTGAAGCTCAAACGGAACCGACATATTTATTTCGAACCACATTAAATTTTATTCTAAACTAATGGGACCTAAATCAGTAGCTAAATCTCCACCGATGATATCCTGCAATTTCGTTGCATATTTTCGTAGAACCCTGATTGTTAACCCCATAGCATTAAGCTCTAAAGAGGTTCCAATTAGGATATGATCACCTGCATTAGTCAATATTGTAAAACCATGTTCTCCTCTAACAAGCACTTCAAGCAATCCGCCATGCTCATTTATTGAAACAGCTTGCTCACCAGTTGATAGAATTGCTGCAGAAATAGCTGAGAGAAGATCGGCATTAGCATCTTGCTTTGCAAAGAAGGAAATTTTCATACCTTCACGATTAACGACAGCTAACGCTTCTAAATCAGAATATTCGCCGATTTCTCGGAGAAGTTGAAAAATTTTTCTTTGAATGTCAGGATCTTTAGCCATAATTCTTCTTCCCTTCTGAGAATTCTAATCTAAGCTAATGTGAGCTTCTAATGTTCTTATACATTACTATTTGAGAAAAATAAAACAAAAATTGCTCCTAATAGGCTGGAGCAATGTAAACCATTTCTTTAGCTTTCTCACCACAAATGATGCAGTTTCCATCTGGTTCTTCTTTGATATCTTCACGTGTTCCTCGAATATCTGCACCAGTATCATCTTTGACTTTTTCACCACAAGCTTCATCGCCACACCAGTTAGCACGGCAAAAACCACGTTTGGTTTTTTGTATTTCTTTGAGCTCTTCGTAATCTTTTGGATGACTGATGTTATCTTTAAGCAATTTATCTGCACGTTTTTGGAGGAATTTATGAATGCTCTTCAAAATAGATTTCGATTTTTTCGCAGCATCTTTCATAGGAACAAATGCTTTTTCTCTGTTATCGCGACGAACGAGAACAACTTGCTCTTTCTGAATGTCTTTAGGACCAATTTCTAAGCGAATAGGTACACCCCGAACTTCCCATTCATTAAACTTCCAGCCAGGAGTATATCCTTCCCTTTTATCTAATTCAACACGTAATCCTGCTTTTTGCAATGTTTTTAGTATTTGCTCTGCTGCTTCTATTACTTCGTCTTTGGTATCTTTTTTGTAAATAGGGACAATAACAATCTGAATAGGTGCAATGAATGGTGGAATAATTAATCCTTTTTCATCACCATGCAGCCCGACGATTGCTGCAACAAGACGCGTGGAAAGACCATAGCAAGTTTGATGGACATTCCTATTTTGTTTATCCTTATCTTGGAAAGTAATATCGAAAGCTTTACTGAAACCTTGGCCAAGATTATGGGTAGTGCCTATTTGCAAAGTGCGACCATCTGGAAGGGGAGAATCATAAGCAATCGAATAAATAGCTCCTGCAAAAGTATCGTATTTCGGTCTTCGTAAAATCAAAAAGGACATACAGGCTTCTCGGTAAACGTTTTCGTAAATAACCATCGATTCTTTAACTTGTTCTACTGCTTCTTCTGCAGTTGCATGACAAGTGTGGCCTTCTGACCAGAGGAATTCTCGGTCGCGGAGTAAAGGTTTGGTTTCTTTCGTATCAAAACGAATTATGTTACAGAATTGATTAATTTTAAAGGGAAGATCACCATGACTGCGAATCCAGAGATGAAACATTTCATACATAATAGTTTCAGAAGTGGGGCGGAGAGCGAGTCTTCTATCAAGTTTGCGATCACCTGCATGTGTAACCCAGGCAACTTCTGGAATGAACCCTTCGAAATGGTCAGATTCACGCTTTAAATAATCTTCAGGAATAAATATAGGAAAATAAGAATTCTTATGACCTGTCCTCTTCAATTCAGCATCTAGCTTATTTCTAATCGACTCCCAAATAGAGTAACCATAGGGCATAAGAACATTAGCACCCTTAACAGGAGAACGATTATCCACAATATTTGCATATCTAATTACTTCAGAATACCATTTAAGGAATTCATTTTCTTTTTCTGGGAGCTTCATAAACGAGAATAAAAAAATCTAACTTAAATCTTTTTCTTAAGATTGTTCTTTTTATAAAACAAAAAGAGAAAAAAAGATGAAAATAAATGATATTTTCAACTAATGCTCTTCGGATAAAGAGAATCCTTTTCGAGCAACAACCAAAAAAGCGGTAAAACCTATCATACGAGTTGCTGGTCGTATCGCACCAATACGCGTAGTAAGATCTCTACGAATTACTTCAAAAGCTTCAATTTGATAAAAGTTATTTTCTACCAATTTTGCCAGTGATTGATCAACTTGTGTATACGTGGGAACGAAAATCACTAGTTTACCACCACCCATTAAAGCGTCGCGAGCATGTTCAATTACATCCCAAGGATTGGGCATATCCAAGATAACTGCCTCAACATCCTTTTCATCAAAACCGGTTGTGACATCCTTAATCTTAAAATCAACTGATTCAGATAAGCTGAGTTTCTCAATGTTTTTACGAGCAACTTTTTGGTGCTTTTCTTTAAAGTCGTAGGAAAACACTTTTCCACCTGGTGAAACATACCGAGCTAAAGCTGAAGTTAAACTCCCGCTCCCCGTCCCAGCTTCAATAACCCTTACACCACTACAAATACCAGCAGTAAAGATGATTTGGGCAATGTCTGTTTGGTAAATTACTTGAGTAGAATGAGTGATTGCGTCACGATAATCATAGGGAGAAGGTTTCCAAAGAAAGAACGTAGCATCTTTAGAATTAACAATACTAGAACCATATTCTAAACCAATGACCTCATCTAAAACAACAGGTCCTTTATGCGTATGGAATTCTTTTCCAGATTCAACTTTTACCATCCATTTCTTATCACCAGAAATAGATATTATTATCAAATCGCCCTCTTTGATTTTCAAAGTAAATTCACCGAAATTTTAATAGCTTTTGAGATAGTAATTAATAGATATTACTATATACAGAAAGAAAAAAACATCTCAAAAACTTTTGCTTGAGAACTATTTACCAAAAAGCTGAACATATTCATCATTAATAATGGTTCGTAATATTTGTTCATTAGATTCTCCAACAATGGTTTTAGTTCCAATGATAGTTGTTGGTAGTGAAAGGATGCCATGTTCCGTTGCAGAACTTTTGTCTGCTTCAACATCTACGACCTTGATGTTCATAGGATATTCTGAAGAAATATTTGTTAATCGATCAAAAACAGGTTCGCAAAATTCACAATTTGGTCCTGAAAAGAACATCACAGGTAATGTTTTCTCTTCAAAAGCACTATTAAAGAGCACTTTCTTTTTGCTAGGAACACCAAATTCTTCATCCCAGGTGGTAAGCATTTTAGCTATCATTGAAAAAATATCAACAACGTTCTGACCCGTTTTTGCACTGGCAAAAACAATTCCATTGAATTCTTTACGAACTTCAGATTGAATCACTTCATCAGATATTAAATTCATATCATAATTCAAATCGATTTTATTGAAAAGGATGATTTTAGGTATTTTTCTATTGGTAACTTCTGCCAATTTC
>DAOUWQ010000202.1 GCA_030667035.1 Candidatus Heimdallarchaeota archaeon
ACTGCCATACCAAGCATCCCTTCTTTAATAGCCATTAATGGGTAATAACCAGCAATACCATAATGAGTTGAATTACCAACTGCTACCGCAGCAGAACCTGTTTCTTTAGCTTTCTTAATAGCAATCTCCATTGCTTTGTAAGCTGCAACGTGACCCATTCCGTGCCCTCCATCAATTAGAGCAGTTGAAGGTGCTTCACTCAGAATTTTTATTTCGGTAACGGGTTTTTGAATGCCGGCAGTTACTCGATCATAATACATTTTTAATCGCTGAACACCATGAGAAGTAATGCCTCGAAGGTCAGAGATAATTAAAATTTCAGCACAAATCTTCGCATCATCTTCAGGAACACCGATTCCTTTGAATACGTCGATCATAAAATTCTCTAATATTTTGTAATCCAAATAAGCGATTTTATCAGTCAACTAACATTTCTCCATTTAATGGTTAATGAGATACCTCTTCTGCAAAAAAACTTTCTTGTAGTCAAGCTATCGAATTGTTTTTAGTTTTTATTGGATTTGAAGAGCAAATGGTTTATTATTGACATAAGTGTATGATTTTTAATGTTCAAAAAGGAATGTTTACTAGAAAGGTACTAGAAGAAAGTTGGATGGGACTTGACAGACTATCTTTGTATTTCAGAGAAGCCAACCGCTGCAAAAAGAATTGCTACAGCTCTAGATGAAAGGGGCAAACCAAAGAAATTACCTGTACCCAGAAATTTCGGCAGAATACCTGTTTGGGAAAGTATGAGAAATGGTGACAGAATCGTTACTATCCCTGCTCTCGGTCATCTTTATTCTACAGTTGAAGATTCTGCAGGTGGGTGGCATTATCCTGCTTTTAGTTACAAGTGGACCCCATCTTATCTAGCAAATGAGAAAAACAAAACTCGACCGTTTATTCTTGCCTTCAAGAAATTTGGTAAAGAGATTTCAAATGTAATAATCGCTACTGATTATGATCTTGAGGGTGAAGTTATTGGCGCCACTATTGCTAAATTTGCTTGTGGTCAAGATTTAGCAAACGTTAAACGTATGAGATTCTCTACCTTAACAAAAAGTGATATTGTAAACTCTTTTGAGCATCGCGATCCTTCTGTAAATATCAACTTAGTAAATGCAGGATTTGCCCGGCATGAAATCGATTGGCTCTTTGGAATTAACCTCACTCGAGCACTTACTTTGTCAATTAAGCATGCCACAGGTCGATACAAACTTATTACAACAGGCAGAGTTCAAGGACCTACTTTGCGATTTGTTGCAGACAGAGAACGAGATATCCAAACTTTTGTCCCAATTCCTCGATGGGCTATAGATGCAAGAATAGATTTAGATGGAGATGAAATTTTTATTGAATATAACAAGAAGTTTCTGCCATCCTTAAAGGAAGCTGAAAAAGTAGTTGCGGAAACAACAGGTCGTGATGGGATAGTAAAAGAAATTGGACCCCGAAAAATAACCCAAAAACCTCCAGCACCTTTCAATTTAGGTACTTTGCAATCAGAAGCTTACCGTCATTTTGGTTACACTCCAAGTAGAACATTGCGTGCTGCTGAAACATTGTACTTGAATGCGCTAATTTCATACCCTAGAACAAGTAGTCAGCAATTTACTGCTGCAATCAATCATAGAGATATTTTAACTCAACTCACTAAATGTGATCCGTATAGAGTTCGAGCAAACAAGCTCCTAGCTAAAAGTAAATTACATCCGACTTTTGGTAAAAAGAAAGACCCAGCTCATCCCCCAATACACCCAACTGGTAAAAAATTAGCTGGAAATTTACGAAATGAAGAGAGAAATCTTTACAATTTAATTGTTTGTAGATATTTAGCTATCTTCGGTGAACCATCAATTAAAAATGGTCTTCGGTTAGATCTTAAAATAAATGATCATATTTTCTATCTCCGTGGAATGAAGGTGCTCAAAAAAGGGTGGCTTGAATTTTACACTCCTTTTGGTAGAGTTGATGAAGTTGAGCTTCCAGATTTAGCTGTAGGAGACGTAGTGAAACTAGCTTATATTAACCACAAACAAAGTTATACGCAACCTCCTGCAAGATATAATCCAAACTCCCTTCTGAAGAAGATGGAAGAACAAGAGTTGGGAACAAAAGCTACTCGAGCAAGTACAATTGATATATTATACAGTAGGGGATATATCGAAGATGAGAGTATCAATGCAACGGATTTAGGGTTCGCAGTGATAGATACTCTCCAAAAAAATTCACCAGATATTATTTCCATTGAATTAACCAGAAAGCTTCAAAGAGAAATAGAAGACATTCAAGCGGGTAAAAAATCTCGAGAAGCTGTTTTGATGGAATCCATTGTACAATTAAAGAAAATTCTAGAAAAATTCCATAAAAAAGAGAAAATTATTGGAGTTACTTTAGAAGAACAAGTTCAGAATTTGAAGCAAAGACAACGTATACTTGGCAAGTGCCCTGTTTGTAAACAAGGAGAATTAATAATAACTCGCTCGATCCGAACAAAAAAACGTTTTGTAGGTTGTACAGGTTTTTACAAGAAGCTGTGTGATTGGAGTGCACCCATACCACAGAAGGGTTACGCTGTACCTGCAAAGAAGAATTGTAAACATTGCGGTTTTCCGATGCTAACTATTAGAAGAAAAGGAAAAAAACCGTTTACTATTTGTCCCAATTGGATAAGCTGTCCAGGAACGCCCGATGAAGTTATCGACAATTATCGAAACAATAAGGCAGGAGCTTTGGATGCTATTGTTGAGGAGGAAACCTAAATGGCTACTAAATGTGTTGTTTGTCAATCGACAATTGAAAAAGGAGAATATTGTGATGCACATTCTATTGCAAAAAAGAATCTTGAGAAACGATTTAGCGATTGGCAAAAAGCATATGAGAAAATGACTTGGGAAGAATACCTAACTAGAATGGTTGAAGATGCGGACATACCTGTTGGTGAGTGGGCAAAAGAAGTAGCAATCTATTTGAATAACCAAAGTAAAAAATAGTTGAAATCTAATCGAAGGTTCTGATCAAAGTATGAAGAAAAATATTCTGGGTTTTGGACAAGTGCTATGGGATCTTACAGTTGAAGTAGATTATCCATTTTTACAAGATGTGGAAATTGAGAAAGGTGGACACAAAAGGGTTAGTTTTGAGGTCATTTTGGATATAATCGAACGATTGGATGGGATGCCAAATACGACTATTTTTAAGAATTCAGGAGGAAGTGCAGCAAATATTATGTCCAATTTGGCTAAATTGGGGTCAGATTCATCTTTTTGTGGCAAACATGGTGATGATGAAGATGGTTGGCAGTATATGCAAATCTTGAAAGAAGATGGAGTTGAGCCTATCAGTGTTTTAGATAAAGAAAAAGCAACAGGGCAACTCTTTTCCCTAATTACACCAGATAAAGATCGAACCTTTATTGTTCATTGGGGTGCTTCCGAAATATTACATCCCGATTCAGTTAGTGAGAAAATTATCGCCAATGCAAAAGTCAACCATATGGAAGGATACCTAATTATTAATTCACAAGATGTTTTATGGAAAATTTTCGAGAATGCTCAAAAAACAACTTTTGATCTAGCTGCACATTCAGTAATTGAACAAACATTACCCACACTACAAAAAATAATGAAGAAGTATCCACCATACATCTTATTTGCTAATGAATTTGAAGGCAAGGCATTTACAGGGTTAGAAGAACCTAATGATATACTCAATAAGATGCTTCAATATTCAGAAAATGCCGTTTTAACTCTAGCAGAAAAAGGAGCACATGTAAAAACTTCTGCAGGTGACGAGCATTTCCAAAAAGCTATTCCTACAAAGGTTGCCGATACTACTGGAGCAGGTGATGGTTTTATAGCAGGATTTCTTCATGAATTCTTGGAAAATAAGGATATTGGAAAAGCATGCCAGCTTGGAACCCAGATTGCAAGTTCCACAATAAGTGAAATGGGTGCCCGTTCATTCCGAAAATCGAAACTATAAGCTGTAGGAAATATAAAATGTTATTTACATAAAGATAGCTTCATATTTGTTGCACTTTCCGAACAGACGGAGGAATCAAATTCTACAGATTGTTTTATTGAATCTGGTATTTCATTCAAAGAAATAACATGAAATCCTTTCTTAACAAAAAAATGCTCAGCTGTATCTGTTCGAAGAAATAAGTTTTGCATACCCTGTTTCTTTGCGTACTCAATGACAGCATCTGTAAGCGCATTACCTAAACCTATTTTTTGTTTTGTAGGATGAACTGCGAGGGATCGCAATAAAGCATTTTTCTGGTAAATTTCCAATCCAACGCAACCAATAATTAGAGAATCTGATGAAGTATTTTCTTTATCAAATATAAGCAAAAAATTCTCGATATGTTCCACAACTCCTTCTGTTGGTAAATTTACTTTGTTAAGGAGTTGTGCTATTGCACTAAAATCAGATTTTCTTCCTTTGATAACTTCGAAATTATCAAGAGTCATATCACTCATCCATCCTCAAATTCATTGTTAATATAGTAAATAGCATGAATTTTTCTTGTTTTGAATATTTAATTGGTGGACCGGGTGGAATTTGAATCCACGGCCTTCTGAATGCGAATCAGACGATCTACCAGTCTGATCTACCGGCCCAAATGAAATATAATA
>DAOUWQ010000309.1 GCA_030667035.1 Candidatus Heimdallarchaeota archaeon
AAAATTGGCTATCTATAATAATGAGAGCATTTTCATTACTTGGGTAGATGATTCTAATATTTTAAGTGCAGGTAATGATCATGATATTTTCTATCGAAGCAAAGACTATACAACTGATATTTGGTCTGAAGTTAAACTAGTAACTCATGAGAGTACAAGTGATTCTGATGTTCCTTCGGTCGTTACTGATGAAAATAATAATATCCATTTCTTTTGGTTTGATACAACAGATTTAGATAGCGCTGGATTTGACCAAGATATCTTCTATAAAATGTGGAATTCAACATCTGATATTTGGAACAATTTTACAGTTGTTTCCGTGGACAGTAATGCTGATTCTTGGCGTCCAGAAGTTGATATTGATTCTCAGAATAGATTACACTTAGTGTGGCAAGATAGAACAGCAAATTATGGTGGATCAGGTTCCGACATAGATATTTTTTATTCAATAGGGACTGAGTGGGCTCCCTCTCCCTTTCTTACGATTAGAAATCGTCCATTGGAAGAAGTACATATCACGCAAGACACCGAGCTTTCATTATCGTGGACTGTTTCTGACATCAATGTTTCTTTACCAGCTTATTCTATTTATCTTAATGATATTCTAAATGCATCCGGTTCTTGGACAACTGATACTCCGATTGTATTTTCAATGAGTAATTTAGAAATTGGCAATTATACTTTTAGATTTGAAGCAATGGATGGGTGGGGAGAAATTGTACATAATACAGTAACTGTTTTTGTAAGTTCTAACATCAATCAATGGGTGAAACCTTTTGTTAATGCAGCAATTGGCTTTGGAATTGCAGTGGTTCCGATTCTCAGTACCACAGCAGTAGTTCTTTTCATTAAAAAGAGGAGGAGTACACAATGAAATTCAGAGTCACTTTTCATCGAATTGTTTCTTGGTGGTTAGCTTTCTTTGCATTATTAACAATCTTAACTGGTTATGCTACTGCAAGGAGATGGTTTACAAATCAAGAATTAATCACTGATATTCATATTATTATTAAATGGAGTTTCATATTTCTAATTCTATTCCATCTCATTTACACTTTTATCTTCGTCAATTTTAAAGGGACAATTGTGAAAAATCCTAGAGTACATTGGGTTAGGTTAATTCAACAAATAACTAAATGGTTGATACTGGGTTTCACTATTCTCATTATCATTTCAGGATTTAGTTACTATGATTGGACAAAACCCATCCTTCCATATTGGGTGCTAGCTAAAATACATGTAGTATTTGATATTGGTTTAACTTTGTCAATAATCATTCATTTAATGGCAGGATTTAAAATTATGTCCAAAAGAAAAAGAATCAATAAATTATGGATAGATGTTCTAATAATAACAATTGGTTCAATATTGATCATAGGTGCTATTATTTTGGAGATTTTATACTTGACTTGATATTTAATATTGATTTTCAAGTGTTAATTTCTTGTTTTTCTAAAAAGATTCCATCAACAAACTTAGAAAGAAGTTGATATTCAGTGTTGGTTAAAGGCTGAGAGGTATTAATTTGATTTTGAAGAAAGTTCCATATTAACTCTTCCTTTTGAATAGCATCGATTATGTGTATTAGTTTTTGAGTTGCTGTGAAAGACTGTCCCTTAAAAACATAGCAAAAGAGAAATGATTTGAGTGTTTGAATAATAATAGTATATTCTTGATGTTTTATTCTTTCTAAAGTTCCTTGTCCTGAAAAGGCTTCTTGTAGAAATTGATTGATGGCTGCTAAGAATCCACTTAGCATTGACTCATCTACAACATTTAAGTCTTCTAGGAAATTTCTTGAATAGATTGGTAATCCATCTATCTTCTGAATGATTAGTAAAACAGGTTTCTCATTAATTATTGTAGGCGTATCATACTGCTTATCTCTAATCACGTTCATAAGGAAAATTTCTATTTGACTTATTTCCATTCTTTCAATTATTGATGCATTTCTCTGTAGCAATAACTTCCATTCATCTAGTTTTTCTAGCAAACGATCATGTTCTAATGATATTCGAATTGCTAACAACATTAACCCTTTCTCTTCTGCTAATATCTGTGCTTTATGAAGTAAATCTTGAGCTTTGTTAAAATCAAAATTGATTAAAGCAATTTGCGATTTTAACCAATATGCTTCTGAAATCAGCAAATGTGATTTTTGCTTCTCAGCAATATCTAACAATTGTTTTGCTAAACCACTTAAATCTTCTAACAGTTCTTGATTGCCTGTCTGCTTAAGCTCAACAAGATGTAATTCACATAGTTTAATTATGGAATCTATAGTTAGCTCGCTATCTAACATTTCTCCATCAATAACTTCTTTGAAGAGTTCCTCTGCTTTTACTCTATCTCTTGCTCTTGTACTTGTCATTTTAAGCATGGCTTTTGTTATATTAGCTCTTTGAGTTATTATCTTACTATCATTTTCTTTTCTAAACACTTCAAGTTCTTCTTGATATTTATTAGCTTGATCAATCTCAACTTTTTCTATACAAACTTGTATTATGTAGTAAAGAGTACGAGTTACTGACATTGAACTTTTTACACTATCTCGCAATTGCAAACACAGCTGGAAATTAATTTTTGCTTCTGTCAAATTTCCTTTATGAAAGTACGTCTGTCCTAACATATTTAATGCTGCAGCAATCAATTGTATTTGACTTTGCTCTTGAAAAATCTTCAAACCTTTATTTAAATGAATAATTGCTTCATCTAGCTCACCAAGCTTTCCCAATACACATCCAATATTATGATTTAACACAGCAATATAATGTTCATTACCTAATTCATTAAATAATTCTAGTGAATTATAATAGTATTCCAAAGCTTTCTGAAGTTCCCCACTAACATCGTAATATGCACCAATATTGATTAAGCTTTTAGCAATACTAATTTGATTTCCCAATTTTTTCTTTAACTCTAGTGCTTTCTGCATTTTTTCTAATCCAAAATTAAGATTTCCATCCATCCAATCTAATGTCGCCAAACCACTATATGCTCTAACTAAACCTAACAAATAATTCTTCTTTTTTGCAGCCTCTAATGCTTCTGTTAATAGCTTTAGTGTTACTTTTTTATTCCCAATACATCTTTCTATGTTGGATAACCTTACCTTTGAATCAATAAGCAATATTGTTTCATTAAATTTCTCGAAAACGCGAATAGCATTATGGAAATGAATTTTAGCTTCTTCAAAATTTTCCTTCATTTCAAAGAAAGATCCTTTTATGTGGTTTATTTTTCCAATTAAAAGTTCTCTTAGGTCTACATCTTCAATTGTTGTCGCAATTCTTTCACTTGAGTTAATTTCTTCAAGTATAGCATCATATTCACCAAGACCAATACTTGTCCTAATTTTTATTAGAATTGATTCCACAATTAATTTCTTATTCTGTTGCTCGTTGCTTTCTGTAAAGGCTAATCCAATTTGTGCTTTCGCTTCATGCCACAACCCTTTCAAGAACAAAAGATGAATTTTATTTAGTAGTAATTTAAGACTAACTAATTTATTATCTTTGAATTTCTCTTCTAATTTATGAATAAGACTAGTAGCTTCATCATATTCTCCAATGATAATTAAGTGATTTATCTCATTTTCATTAAAGCTATTACTCATATCAATCACGATTTATTAATATAAATCGAAA
>DAOUWQ010000020.1 GCA_030667035.1 Candidatus Heimdallarchaeota archaeon
AGAAGAATTCGGAAAATTATCAGAAGAACCTTTTGTCAGTATCATTGTTCCAACGTACAATGAAGAAAATAACATTTTGACTTGTCTACAGTCTCTTAAAATGTTAGACTATTCAAATTATGAAATAATTCTTTCTGATGGTGGTTCAGCTGATAAGACAGTAGAACTAGCAAAACCCTACGTCGATAAATTCATTGTTGATAAAACCTTGCCAGAAGGATGGATTGGGAAAAATTACGGTTGCCATATTGCTAGTGAAATTGCTGAAGGAGAAATTTTACTCTTTACAGATGCAGACACCTATCATCGACGCGATTCACTTAAGAAAACGGTTAGCGTTCTTCAGCAAAAAAATGCTGGGTTACTATCAATGATGCCTTATCAGCGAATAGAAAAATGGTGGGAAAGTATTGTTCCAATTTATTTCTTTCTCTCTCATTTAGCGTCAGAAGGCAAGAAAAACGTTAATGATCCAAATAAACCAACTAATTTTCTAGCAATCGGACAATATCTATTGTTTACTCGAGAAGCATATGAGAAAATCGGTGGACACGTACGTCTGAAAGGGTCGATAATCGAAGATTTCGCATTTGCTCGAGTAGTAAAAACTCAATTGAATTCACTCTATTATATGGATAGTCACAAATTGGTTGCTGTTCGAATGTATCCTGATTCACCAAAACACATGTGGACTGGGTTCAAAAAATGCCTCTATGCAGGAACAAAATTCACGCCTAATAACAGAATAATCTACATAATATTATCAGCAATCTGGGCGATTTCTTCTCCAATAACAGTTGTTTTAGCAGCATTATACAGTAATTGGATTTGGATATTGATATTCAGTTTGATTATGCTAGTTTATCCCGTACAAATGTTGATCTTTTGGCATGGAAAAGGAAAACATTACTACTTGTCTTATCTCTTCTTTCCTGTATTATTGTTGGCATTTCTCTTTACACTAGTAGTGTCTACACTTGAGATTCTTATAACTAAGAAAACAACTTGGAAGGGAAGGACTTACTACCCTGATCTTAAAGCTGGTTTAAACAATAATGGAAAATATGGAACGAAAGTTGGAGAAATAATCTTTGAAGACCCTCCTCTTGAGCCTGACTTTAATTTCACTCCAAAATCAAAAATGCCTAACGAATCATATCAGGATTCTTAAAACAATTCCATCAACAAAGTAAAAGATAGAAATGGTTGGAGGCTATTCTTTGATCATTTCTATTGGTTACTTTTTTGAAAATTCACTAATTCTGGATGAACAAAATTAAGTGCTTTTTCAAATGTATCCGTATTTCTTTTCATTCCAAGAAATTTCGTTATTTGTTTAATCGTTTTCTCAGATTTGTTAATCAAATCATCAAAAGTAATTACTAAACACTTCTTATTTCTAGTAAATTTCTCCATTTTTAAATATGATTTGACAATTATTTGTTCAAGAAATTTTTCGTTCTCTAATTGTCTCCCAGTTGCAAAATATTTTGACAATAGCCTTATGACTAAATAAATTCGATATATATAATTATCAAAGAGACCAAGCTCATGTTTGAATGATGAATAGAAATTAGTTTGAACAGAGATTTTCATAACTGAATTAGCAATTTGTTTCACATCTCTCTTTAAAATAATGTAATGTGGGTCATCAAGTAAACTATCAATATAATGTATTATGTGAAATGAAGAGGGATCTTTCCAACCCCAATAAGGTTCTTTTCTATTTCTTGCAATTGTTTCTTGAACACGCACCCAGTTTTTCTCTACTGATTGCTTAATTTTACTTTCTGAAGGGTAATCAAAATAGATTCCTAAAGAACCCGCATCATATAAAATTTTATGACTTAATCTCAAAAAATCTTGATTTTCAAAACAACCATATTTGTTGACGTGTTGTCCTTTTATTAAATCACTTTTCTTTCCCATGGAAACGCCTAAGTAATGCAATATACCGGAGAGCACTGTAGAACCTGATCGCAAAACACACAATGGCACAACTGTTTTCATACAACTATAGCATCCCTTTTACTTTTGCAAAATCGTTTTCAGTGTAATTAACTATCTTGCTGAAATTATGTTTTTTCCATATACTTACAATTTCATCGAATGTTAGTTCTTTGAGGATTTTGCTTATTGTTACTCTCATAAGTACTTCTTTAGTGTACGGTCTCTTAGAGTCTTGAAATGCTAATGCTTCTAATAAATCTTTAGAAATTCTAGAATTAAGTGCAGTACACCCAAAAAGAGCTTCTTCATATGAATCAAAACCAAGATAATAACATGTATCATCAAACATAACAAGTTGATTATCAATAGGCTCTACTAAAGCGAATCTTGGTTCTTTGTACATACCACTAATGGCTATTTTGTATGGACGGAACGCATATTTCCCAATACCAAAAATTGAAAATGGTGCTTTATTTTTATAGATCGAAGATTTTCTTTTATTGAAATGGTCAATTTTAGCGTTCAAATATACCCAAGTTTTTGGATATGAAGATTCAATGTATGCTGTATCTTCATTCAATTTCCTGTGTGGAATGATTATCTTTCTTTTCGCTTCTGTTACTTCAAAGGTTCTCAGGTTTGAACCTTTTAACAAAGGAAAAAGCAAATCCTGCTCAATATCTATTATATCACCTAATTTGTTCACTAACTCATCCCTTTTGTTAAAGGATAATTCCAATATTTTCGAACAATCATGTTTTACTCCTTGTCGCCAAATGTATTTTGATTTACCATCAAAAGTACTAACTTTTCTATACTTCTCTATATCTGAGACAAATTTA
Source organism: Candidatus Heimdallarchaeota archaeon (assembly GCA_030667035.1). Taxonomy (GTDB): domain Archaea; phylum Asgardarchaeota; class Heimdallarchaeia; order JABLTI01; family JABLTI01; genus JABLTI01. The sequence continues at coordinate 2,793 of DAOUWQ010000020.1, forward strand.
TTCTCTATCTCCCGAATATTCTGAGCAAGATTTCAGCTTTATTCAAATCATAAACTTTGCAATAGCTAGCTTTTTTTGAAGCATTTAAATCAAAAATAAATAGTGATGCATTGCATGATTTACCAAATTCTTTCATAGTATCAATTTGATATTGTTTTAAATTAGTTATTTTATTTTCAGAGGTCAAAAGTCCTTTGGTAAAATTTCTTATAACGGTATTTTTGCAGAGTAAAGCTACTTTGCCTTCAAAACCAGAGAAATTATCGATCATTTTTTGAATTATCGATTCAGCGATATCGAAATTACTCTTACCGGTCAAAGCATCCATACCAACTAAATTCATCTTATTGCTTTTACTGGGAAGATTGTTTGAATTCAATGCCCCTAATTCAGCATTGGTTATCCATGGAGGATTTCCAATTATTAGAAGAGGAGTATTTTCTAGAGAATCAACTAGCTCAGTAAAATCATGAGTAAAGATATTGCCTATATGAACAAATATGTCTATATCTGGTAAAGGTTTCTCTGTATATCTTAGCAACAGAGAGTTGATACCAAAATTCCATTTGCGTGTTTTCTGAATTTCTATTCCATAAATCATGCTTGCATTTGGAAAATATTCTGATGCTTGAAGAATAAAATTGCCATCACCAAATGTTGGTTCAATGATAACACCCGGTTGGATGCCTGTTAAAGCAATTAAGTTCAACACTTTTTTCACTAAATTTAGTGGTGTTTGAATATCTGCCCATTCACTACTTTCAGGAGTTATTTTTGAAAATTTGTTCTGAGATTTCATTAAAATTAAATAATCCTTAAATTCAAGCAATTCTTCTTGTGTTTTGAAAAAATCAGTTATTTGTGTTAGCTCTTTGAAGATTTCGTTTGCTAATTCGTAATTTGTTGATTGGTCAAAGAGTGATATTACTTTCGAAAAATACTTTCTTCTATCATCCTCGCTCAAATTTACGAATTCTCCTGCACGAATCAACCAATGATTACTACAACACTAATACTTGATTATCAACATTTTCCCATTCAACTTAAAACTTTTTTCCGACGAAAAGGTAATATATAGATAACCCATTCAAAGTACCGTGAACAAACTGCTCCTATCGAGCAAATTTCTTGAGAGTCTTCAGGGTGAAAAGACTTTCAGATAGCAGGTCTCTCGAGTTGACTTTATAGATGAATGAAAGTGATACAGTTGACAAATTATTTGCCGAATTAGGCAACCAAGATATAAAAGAACGATCAAAAGCCATTGATGTTTTAGCTTCAATAGGTAATAAAGAAATTCTTAATCATTTGATCTCTTCTCTCAGAAAAAATTCCCCTCGAATTGTTCGGGAAGGTGCTTGTAAGGCTCTTGGTAAAATTGGTGATCCAAAAGCAGCTGATTCTCTTATTTTAGCTCTCGATGACTCCGAAGAAAGCGTACGTTATCAAGCAACAATTGCGTTAGGACAAATTGGTGATACTAAGGCCGTCAATCCTCTACTAACAATTTTGAAACAAAAAGATGACCCCCTTGTTAGATCTGAAGCAGCAAAAGCACTTGGTTTAATTGGCGATCCTAGCGCTCTAAAAATACTTCTCAATATTCTCAAGAAAGAAGACGACCGATTTATCAAATATCATGTTGTAACCTCATTAGGACGTATTGGTGAACCAAAAGCAAAGAAAGCTCTTGAAAAAATAATCAAGGATGAATCTGATGATAGATTGGTTTTACGTTCAAGAGAAGCAATAGAAAAAATAAATCAAAATAACATTGTTGCAGGATAAAAAAAAGAGAAGCAATATTCCTTTTACCATTTTGGTCGAAGGAAAGGAACATCTGCAAATCGTTTTTCTTTTTTAATTGAATCAATTAATTCAATATCTTTTGAGTCTAATTTGAGTTTTGTTGAATCTAAATTACTCTTTAGATGATCAACATTTGCACTCTTTGGTATTGGTATTGCTTTTTTATGCATAATCCAGGCTAATGATACCTGTGCTGCACTTGTTTTATGTTTTTGAGCAATTGATACTAATTCTGGCACTTGATTAAATCTACCGTGTATTAGTGGAAAATACGCAACTAAAGAAATTTTATTTTTAGTGAGATATTCAAGTAATTCTTTTTGTTGTAACCAAGGATGCATTTCTACTTGATTTGCTACAATATGATTTTTAGTCATAGAAATTGCTTCATCTAGTAGTTTTGTATTGAAATTTGATACAGCAATATGTTTTATTTTTCCTTCGTCGATTAATTCATCCATGGCTTTTAGAGTGCTTTTCAATTTACTCACTTTTTTAATAGGCCAATGAATATAGAGAATATCAATATAATCCATTTGTAATCGTTTCAAGCTTTTTTCTGTACTTTTTTTCACTTTATCATAGCTGAAATTGGAAACCCAAAGTTTGGTTGCTAAAGTAATCTTCTCTCTCGGAACATCTGACTCGGCAATTGCTTTTCCAACAGTTTTTTCATTAAAATAAATCTGAGCTGTGTCAATAAATCGAAAACCGTAATTTATACCAAATTTCATAGCTTCTTTAGCTTCATCAGAATTTGATTGCATTGTCCCAAGACCAATCTTAGGTAATTTTAATTGTGTCATTTCTTTCACCAAATTAAATAAACCTTTGATTCTATATCACTCTCTTCATTTAGAAACTATTAATTGAATCAAGTTAAGATTAACATTCTTTTCTTTTCTAAAGTAATAAGGAATTACCTTGTCTTTAAAAGAAAATAAAGAAGGATTTGAGCATTATATTAGCTCAAATTATTGAACTGACACATTCCATCCATAAGGATCTTCTATGCGACCGTATTGAATTCCAGTTAAGAGCTCATAGAGCTTTGTAGAAATCTCTCCTACTTTAAAATCGTTAATAATGTATTTTTCATTTTTATAGAATAATTCTCCTACGGGTGCTATTGAAGCTGCAGTTCCAGCACCAAAAGCTTCTGTTAGGCTACCACTCTTGATTGTTTCAGTAATCTTTTCGATCGTCAATTTTTCTTCCTTAATTTTGTAGCCATTATCTTTTGCTAATGTAATAACACTATCTCTAGTGACTCCTTTGAGAATCGTTCCATCAAGTGGAGCAGTATAGATTATATCATCAATGACAAAGAATTGATTCATTGTTCCAACTTCTTCGACATATTTATGCTCTATAGCATCTAACCACAAAACCTGATTATAACCTAACTCAATTGCTTTTCTAAAAGCAAGTAAACTGGCAGAATAATTCCCTCCGGTTTTTGCTTCGCCAACACCACCTTCTACAGCGCGAATATATTTTTCTTCAACATATATTTTGATGGGATTGAATCCTTCTGGGAAATAAGGCCCAACAGGTGTAAGAATAACATAGAAAAGATATTCTTTTGAACTCTTTAACCCAAGCATGCCTTCTGTTCCTATCAATGTTGGACGAATATACAATGAAGTTCCTTGTGATTTAGGTGTCCATTGCTTATCGATAGAAACTAAATTCTGAAGAGCACTAAGAAAATCTTCTTCAGGGAAAGGTGTCATATCCATTCTTTTTGCAGAAGCAACCATACGTTTAGCATTCTTTTCAGGTCGGAAAAAAGAAACACCATCTGTTTTCTCTTGTCTAAAAGCTTTCATCCCTTCAAAGATTTCTTGAGAATAATGCAAAACGTTTGCAGCTGGATGCAGTGATAACATTCCAAAGGGTTTGATTTGTGCATTTTGCCACTTTTTATCTTTGAATTCAGCAGTAAACATGTGATCGGTAAAGATTTTACTAAAGCCTAGGTTTGATTCATCGTCTGGCACAGAACCTCTTTTAGATTCAGGTTTCAAATTTAAGTCTATTTTCATCTCAATTCCCAAGTCGAGATACTTTTAATATTAGAAAAAGTTTTGGTAAGCGAAAGTAGAGAAAAAAATATACTATTACTTCACTACAAGCTTGAGCTTTCTTGATAATTCTTCAGTAAATCATCTAAGCGTTTTCTATCTCTTCGATGAGGAACTCTTTTCTCATCAAAATTCCTGAGAAATAATTCGATTAATTTTTCATTATCTTCATTTGCTTTTACAGCTTCTTCAAGAATGATTCCCATGCTAATTAATCTAATGGAAATTCGTTTCATTAGCTCGATAGCTTTTAGATATCGTCTCCAACCCCATCTTTCAACCGCAGGGATGATAAGAAATCTATCTAGAGAAACTTTTGCCAGAGCAATAAAACCAATGACAACAATATTGAGAATAAGCGATTCAATTTGACTTTCAATTTTCTGCGAAAGAAAAGTAACTAGAAGTATTAATCCAACAGAAACAGCAATATCAATAAAAGAGACTAAAAATGATAATAAGTTGAAAATATTCTTCATCCTTTTTACTCGAAGTTTTGTTGAGTTACTTGTGCTAGCAACTATTTCTTGGTAATTAGGTATTTCTTCTCTCAATTTCTCGCTTAATTTTTGTTGACGAACAATAACACTTTGTGATGCTTGTTTAAACACCCAATGTAAATCATAACGTTCTCTTTCACAATAGTAGTCGTTCAGTTCTTTGCAAATACAATCTGATCTTTCGATGACTGGCATTTTATTCTGTAGAATTTCTAGATTATCAAATTCTGGATATACTTCTGTGATATACTCTTGAATTTGCATGTATATCGAAGAATCTGACATAATTTCACAAGCATCTTCATGTATTGCCATAATAATCCACTTCATTACATCCAATACTAATATTTATTTTCTTCCAACATGAAAAAAAGACCACTCAAAGTAAAATTATTTCTTTTCTTGCTAATTTATAAGTAATCTATTATCATTTATCTTCTGGTGTAAAAAGTCAGAACAATATTAAATATCTTTGATAATTCAATTAGAAAGTTCAACGTATTAAAAACTGTCAAACAACACGTGACAAAAAGGTATCTGTAGTTATAATTGATTTAATTTCATAATTTCGGTTAGACAGGTTAAGGAATTATAGGAGCGATTTAGTGTGCATTCAAATTTAGTATTAAGTTTACAAGCAAAAACAATACATACAATGTTAGAACAAATCATCTTAGCAGAATTTACTAAAATACTTATTTTAGAAATACGAGCCGATTTTTTGATAAAAAGTGAACTAACATTTGAATCCATGAAATTGATTCGAGAAGCAACTAATAAACAAATTATTTTTACACTCAGAAAAAAAAGTGAAGGAGGTTATTGTGCTTTCACTGAAGATGAACGACTTGCATTCTTTAAAGAAGCCATTCATCTTGGTTATGATTATATAGATGTGGAATTCACCTCGAAAGAACTAGTTCAAAAATTATTCGAAATCAAACATGCTACAAAGATCATTCTTTCGTATCATAATCTTAGAGATACAAACCCATTCGATATAGCTAATAATTATCTTAGTATGTGTAATCAAAAACCCGATGTTATAAAAATAGCAACAATGGCTAATAAAGAAGATGATAATGAAATTGTTCAAAAGCTACTAGAAGGTCATAAAGTTGATTCTACATCTCTAACTTGTTTTTGTATTGGTGATCTAGGCAAGAAGAGCAGACTATTTGGGTTGAAAAATAACAAGGCATTAACATATGTAGCAACTGAGAAAAGAAAAAAAACATTCCCTGGACAACTAACCTATGAAGAATTATTACGAGAGAAAAACGTGTAACTCAAAGATTAGTAATCTAATTATGTCTTACTCTATGAATCGATGTCTTTAATGCTTTCAATCAAAAAAAGAGAAAATAAGGTATTTAATAATACCTCAAGATTGTTTTCAATTAATCAAACATTTCCAGAAAACCATGAATTTTTGCATCAATTAACTTTCTTGCGGTCAAATTTTTGATACCTTTTTTCCGCAATTTCTCAATAAATTCAGAATTTATATTATGAATTCTGAAATTAACAAGTGTTTCTTCAGATAAGTCAGTGAAGCCTTGTTTTTCTAGATCACCAATAAATTCCTTTGAAACTCCATGGATTCTAAAATTGATTAATTTTTCAGCAGAATTAGGTTTATAACCCGCTTCCATTAATCCAAAAACATATTCTTTGGTTACGCTGTGTATTTTGAGTTTTTTCAGTTGCTTAAGCATCAATTGTTCATCGAAAATGTGGTTCATTTCAATAATGTATTCTGGTGAAACATTGTGTATTGCTAGTTCAAGTAACAAATTAATTGGCAAGTCGGTGTATCCAAGTTCTTTTAGTTCTCTTATGAATTCTGGAGAAATATTGTGAATTTGCATTTTAATTAGACTGTTTGGAGAAATATTGTCATATCCAAGATCACGCATTCCTTTTACGAAAGATTCTGTAACATTATGCAATTTCATTTTTGATAATTGATTAATTGGAATTAAATCCGAAAACCGGGCATTCATTTTTTCTGCATAAGTACCACTTATACCTGCGATTCCTAATTTTACTAGTATATTTGGTGATAATTCTTTATACCCTATTTGCTGTAATTCTTGAATAATATTAGCTGTAATTCCATGCTTCCTTAAATTAATAATTTGATTAAGAGCAATTTCTATGAACAGATCTTTTAACGTAGAAATGTAATCCGGAGTAACATTATGGATTCTCATTTTTACTAGTTTATTGGGTGAGATGTCCTTAAAGTTCAAATCAGCCAATTGATCGATATAACTCACAGTCACGCCATGTATGCACATTTTAACTAGCTGTTCAGCGGGAATGTCTTTATATCCTCTTTTCTTTAGCTCCTTGATGTATTCTGGGTGAGCACCAAAAATTACGAATTGGTATAGCATCCTGTCTTCAAGATCCTTATACCCTAATTTTCCTAATTCTTTTATGTACTCTGTTCTGATGTTTTTCAAAATGAATTCTTTCATTTCAGCATGAGTTAAACCCTCATGTGCAAGTTCTTCAAGTCGTACTAAAAATTCAGGTTCAACTGCGGGTGCAATTCTCTGAATGGTATTATGCATACTTTCTATTGATACTAATCCAGTATCAAAACGACTTGATGAGAACCTATTCTGTTCATTATTTTCATCTAGGAGCTTCGCTCCTTCTTCAGGAGATAACTTACCTTGAGCTATCTTCTCAAGTATCGTAAAACGAGTTTCTTTCATTTACGTATACCTCATTGTTTATCGACATGCTGCAATTGAGAAAGCTCGTTTGTCTTTCAATCGATTTCCTCTTTAGAAAAGAATCAGTGAGATATTTC
>DAOUWQ010000402.1 GCA_030667035.1 Candidatus Heimdallarchaeota archaeon
CAACAATAGCAAAATTTCTTTGATTTAGCGCAACGCGAGCATTTGGTTTCAGAAGGTTCGAATCAATTGATTTTATAACATTGACAACAAAACTTGGACCACTGGAACTTCTAACTACTGCTCGACTATTATCTAAAACGTCTACTATTTGACCAGTAATTAATGGGCTCCTCTTCATCTGCTCAAGATCATTTCTCATAGAAGCAATTTCACGTTCCATACGCATACGTTCATTATCAATTAGTTGCTTCTCGGTCTCGAGAGTCCGTATTTTTCTTTCTAAATGACGGGTATAAGATAAAAGATAACTTCTATCTTTTTCAGCAGTCTCTCTGCCTTCTTCGCCCTGGTCAACTTCGGGATTCATTTAATACATTACTCCGATATACGATGATTTGAATAGTTCTACTCTTAATTAAAAATGTATGCGTTTTGGCGAATTCCAACAACATTTTAACAAGAGGAATATTCTATTACATGTTATCCTTTCTTCCTTTAAAATGACTAAGAAATAGATTAAATTGTTTACTAAGTATGAGTTTGTTTTACGGGTAATTTTTTGTTCATCTTTATCCCGTCTCGATTCTGAGAATAATAATTATTTAATTTGCCCGATATTTGATAACCCATTTTTGTGTACAATTTTTTTGCGTTATGATTATTTTCATAAACTACAAGTTCAATGATAAAATCCTTAGCCCCACTTGTATCACTTTGGAATTTTTCTTTGATTCTTTCCTCAATTTCTCGAAGCAATATGGCACCTATGCCTCTATTTTGCCAATCTGGATTAACATCTATTGTTACAATTTCAAATTTTGAATTAGATTTAGGGTGAGCAATAATGAAACCAACTATTAGATCATTCCCAGTTCTGTTTTTCTCAGATTTCACAGCTAATAAAAAAATAGTCTCACTTTTTGTTAGAAAGAATTCAAAGGTTTCTTTATGAAAGACATCACCTGAATTAAAACAATCTTTCTCAATTTGAAAGATTATATCAAGATCCTGAAATGTAGCAACCCTTGTTTTAATATCCATTCCTAATTCAACCAATTGCTCTAATTTGATTACAGCAATTTAATTGATAAACTTTAATGAAGAAATAACAGTAAAAAATGAGTAATTCCTTTCTGTAAAAAACGAAATCTTTTTGACTTTGTCCGAATATCATTCATTACTATGAACGAACTTGAAAGTGAACCAAAACCTAGTGTTAAAGAATTTTTCTTTGAAAAATTTGATAAGAAATACTACTGGGGATTTGGTATAGGTACAATAGTTCTCGTTATAACGATAATACTAATTCACTTTTTGAAAGATGATACAACACCCTGGTTACAGATTTTCGCTTATCCCCTCTTAGCATATTTCATTTTCCAACAAATACTAAGTGGATTTGGTTTTATCACAGGTTACATACCAATTGCACAGGGTATAATCAATTGGTTAACTAGAACTTCCAAAAAGAAAGCTTATAGTGAGAAAGAAGCTCGAAAATGGGACAAAGAGATTGATAAGCTAGAAGCCAAGGAAGAGAAAGAGAAGAAAGAGTTTAACAAAAAAGAAAAGCAGCTGAATAAAAAGAAAAAGGAAATTAAACACAAGCAAGAAACCGGAAAGTGGAATGAGAAAAAAGTTAAGAAAGAGCTTGCAAAGCTAGAGAAGAAAGATAAAGAACTCAAGGATGATCAAGAAGAATTTTCAGAAGAATTGTCAAAAGAAAAGAAAAAACTCAAAGAAAAACAAAAACAATACCGTGGAAAGATTTCTGAGAAAGTAATAACTACTCAAGAAGATATTGATCCAAGAAGATTCAAATTAATTATGTTAGTTCCAATCTACATAATGATCATTGTTGGAATTGTGTTAACAATAATTGGACTCATTAACCCAATTATTCGATGGGTAGATGGCACACAAATTGGCGCACTTAATACTTTAGATACTGTTATGGAATATTACAAAGGAATTATGGCAGCTGTAGGTATAATTTCACTTTATATCGTTCCTGCTATCAGAGTTTATAGAGACCCAACAAAAGAATACATTTCAAGAGTAAAAGAAGAGAAAAAGAGAAGAAGAATTCTCTTCTTTATTCGACCTAAAAAAGATCCACGAACTGTACTCAATCGACAATTTGAAGATATGAGAAAATACTATTGGAAAATAAAACAAGTCATTCGGAATGCATTATTTATCCCTATTGGTCTTTCAATGCTTATCGTTGCACCGATAGGAGGATTATCTGTAGTATTAGGAGGAAAAACAACCATCCAACGAAAGAAGATGGAAAAATATGATTTAATAATTCAGATGATCATTGCAGTCTTTCTCATTGGTTTAGTTGTTCCTTCGTACTTTTCATTTTTCGCAAATTTTCTAAAAACTGAGATTCATCAAATAATTCCTATTATAATAAAACTCATCTATGGTTCATTTCTGATTTACTCATTTGTTCTCTTCAGTAGAAACCCGATTGCAGACAGAGATGAAATATAACCATAAACCAAAACGCTAGTCATTTAGACTAGCTCTTTTTTTTACATATTCAGACATATTAGTTAATGCTCTTCGAAAAGCTGAATGAGTATTCTTATTTTTTCGTCCAATTTCAGCCCAAGTCTGAGTTTCCCCTTCTGGAATGAATATTCTATCAAAATGCCATCCTTCCCCTCGTGGTTTTTCTGCAATAGTTCCCTCATCTCTCTCTACAAAAACAACGACATCTTCTTGTGAAGAACAATAAGCGATTGCAGCAACAAAATAGGCTTTTCTATTTGTTTTTCCCTCGAGCAATTTAACCAGCCCATCTTGGCCAATAGTTTCATTTGCAAATTTCACTAAAGCTCCGGGAAATTTGTTCAAACTAGTTATTTCTAATCCACTATCAGATACAGCAACGGGTTTACCTAATTTTTCATAAGCTTGTTTAGCTTTAGAAATTACAACATCTTCAACTGATAATGATTGGATTTCTAATAATTCAATGGCAG
>DAOUWQ010000208.1 GCA_030667035.1 Candidatus Heimdallarchaeota archaeon
CAAATGATACAACTGTAACTATAGAACAACAATCATTAACAACAAATAATGAAAATAGCTTTTCAGTAAAGAAGTTAAAAGAAAACATGACCAAAGTTCTTCCTTATCTAAAACCAGGACTAATAAATTCCATAATTTCGTTCATAGCTTTCCTAATTACTTTATTGATTTCACAAAAATTAGCGATATCATTCCTTATTGTTATACTCACTTACTTAACAATTAGCTTGTTTGTTAAACCAGTACTTTTAGAAAAATTTGGTTCCAACATAAAGTTCCCTGGTTTATCTAGTTCGAAAACTAAAACTGGAATAATTGAAACAACAAGCAAATCAACAATTTTAGTAAAGCAAGACAAATTCTTGGTTGGAATAGCTTTATTGAAAGTAGAGTGGGATATGAGATATATTCGATTAGTTAATCTCTGGACTTTCTTTCAAGAAGAAGGAATACAAATACAAGATTGCAGAGAAGGTTGTTTCTTAGTCATTAGAAAACAAGCTCGCTTCAAAAATAATAAATCGCTTGAAGATGATGCCAAAAAATTGGTTAAAGAAATTGAAAAAACTACTCTTCTGACTAGAAAAAAATTCGATATGGAATATGATAATTTTCATTTGCGATTGGTAAAAGGTCAGGAGAATATTTTAACGATTCTTAATTTGGGGTTAGCCCCTCATAAATTCAAAATTTATCAAGAAATGACCGAAGAGGATTTCACAAGTTTGCGCTTAGCTTCTTCGGAAGTACAGTCTACTCAAGGAAGTGAAGAATAAATAAAGGTGAAAAACATGGCTATTGATTCATTTAGTATCTTAACATTGTATAAAGCAATCGAACTCCTGCTCCTCTTCTGGCTATTGGGCTTGTTGTTTAAGTGGGTACTTGCTTTTGTTTTCGGAGAAAAAGGAGCAAAGATGATTGGGTTCATAGGTTTTGCAGTAAACTTTGCCTTAAAGAAATTCATCCTAACAAAAATTTTCAGGATTGAAGTCGAAGAGAGTGATCCTTTCAAATTATCTTTCAAATTTGAAGAAACAAACAGATGGGATATCTTGTTTACATCCTTAGTTTTAGTACCTATGAGCATTGGACTAATACTGGGAGTGTTAGTTGGTACGATTGGTTTGGTTTTAGAAGAGGATCTAGTAATTTTGTCTATCTTCTTATACATTTTTGGTTTTCTCATAGCAGTTAACTCTGTACCAACTTTTCAAGACGTAAAATCGTTAAAAGATTGTTCAGCTCGATCAATTCTAATTTGGTTTGGAATAGCAACAATCCTGTGTGCAATCTTTTCTTCCATACTTTTCCCATTCATTGAACTTTTGGGTATTGTACTCGGAATAATTATTGGTGTTTTGCTTACAACTCTTATGACTTTCTTTATTCCACCAGTATCAGAGAAAATGAACTCTGAAGAAAGTACCTCATTAGTAGGAGGGACAGTTGATTTAGATGGATAATGGTTTAACAATTTCATCAAGAATGGCTGAAAGAGCGTTCATAAAAAGTGGAAAAATTACCCACATTTATGGACCACCAAAAATCGGTAAATCGACGCTCTCAGCAACAATTGCTCTTGAACTTGCAAAACAAAGAAAAAAATCAATTATTATTTCAACAGAACGACCCATTGAAATCAGAATGGAATCAATGTTGGTTGCAAATGAGGAATATTCTGAAGAATTATTAGAATACATTCTAACAGCAGATATTCTAACAATTGATGAACTACTCCTTACTATTAATACCAAACTTCAGGATTATGTTCAAGATGTTTCATTGGTAATAATTGATTCCTTGACTTCAACGTATCGAACAAACGCAGGACCAATTACGCTGACACTACTTAGAAAAGCTCTCTCCACACTGCAGTCATTAGTAATAAATAAGAAGTTGGCAATTATGTTTACTAATCAAGTTTCATCAAAAATGGACCAAACTGGTGACTTTCGTCCTGTAGCTGCAGCTTCTACAAGAAGTTACAGTGATATAACAATTCGTCTTTCAAAAAAGAGTGATGATAGTACTGAAATCACTTTTGAAAATATGCAAGGTGAGGAAGAAGTAGTTTTAGATTCCTTTACAATAACTTCTGCTGGAATTGAGGAAATACATCAAATATTAGAATTTCAAATGTAATAGACTACTTGTATTCTTGATTAACAAGATCAACGAATTTCTTGCCTTTTTTAGGGCCAACACCTTCAATTTCAGTTAATTCTTCTACTGTGGAGTTTAGCACTCCTTTTATTGATCCAAAGGATTCTAACATACGAGAAGCAAGTGTTCGATTAATCCCAGGGAACGAGCTTAATACTTGTACAGAGTTTTCCTTTGGATTGGAAATTCTCATTGCTTTTCGAATCAATGTTGGACGTTTTTTGGTTATTTGCTCACGCATAGCAATGCGTTTTAAAATGACTGCTGTTTCTTCTGATGACTGAGTTTGAATAACCGACACTCCAAAGTCTATAATAAAAGAAGATAGTGCACCAGCAATAGCTTCAGGATGTATCCCTCCTGAGGGAAAACCTTCGATAAGAAGAATAGGAATTTGATATGCATTTGTAATTGAACCAAGCTGTTCAAATAACCGTCCATCGATTATTGATGAAAGTAAATCCTCTCCTTTCTTATACTCTACAGCAACTCGATCACTTAAAATATAATCTCCATTATCAAGTTGCTTGAAATCAAGCTCTACTCCTTCCTTTTTAAGATAAAATAAGATCTTACTATTCTTTTCTCTACTATCAACAACTATTTTTATTGGTTTAGGTTCTTCTTTTACTGTTTTTGATTTTTTAGCTTTCTGTGTAACATCATCTTTCTTTTCAACTTGTTTTTCCTCTACTCCTGACTTCTGCCATTTATCTAAATCATTTAACGCAACTTTGAACGAGGCAAGCTTTTCACTCAGTTCGGGGGCTTCCTCATTATTTTCTTCGTCAACATTTTCCTCATCAGAAGGTTTTGAATCTTCTATTACAGGTGCAAATGCTCTTTTATCTGATTCCGGTTCTTTTTCCAATTCTACTTTTAACCAAGTAACATCACTTAGAAGAAGATTCATTCTTCTTTCCTTTGCAATAGAGATATAATGCAGTGTCGTGTCTGCTGTATGATGCGTTGTTAATACAACCACTCGCCCTTTTTGTTTGCGACCTGTTCGTCCGGCTCTTTGAATTTTTCTTATTGCTGATGCTGTACCATCATAAAAAATCACTAGGTTACACTCATCGACATCTAACCCTTCTTCCAAAACACTTGTAGAAACTAGGACAGGAAATTCATCTTTTCTAAAAGCATCAAGAAGAGCAATTTGTTTTTTCTGAGATAAACCTCCTTTTCTTCCTTTGCCTTGACCAACAAAAGCTTTTGCTTCTATTCCTCTCTTAGTTAATGCCTCGCTTATAGCATAACAAGTAGCACGAAGATTACAAAATAGTAACACTCGAGAGTTTATCAGATCAACTTTATCTAAAATATCCAATAGATAAAGCAATTTAGGGTGAATTACTCCCTGCTCGTTCAAAATAACAATACTATCAACCATTTTTTGGAATTCTTCTAAATTGAACAATCCCTTGATGCTCTTACTATTTCGCTCCTTCCAAGTTTGAATTAAAGCAAATGTACTAGGTATGCCTTGACTTTCTAATGTTTCACGTAATAATTGGATATACACTAATCTATTGCAAGCCATAATTTCAAGGTAATTTGCTCGAAAATTTTGTGATAATTGGCCTTTGATTTTAAGCAACTCCCCTTTGTAGAGATAACTGAATTTTTTATCAGTGATATTTTTAGTACGCAAAAAGGCTACTTCTCTTTCTCCGAGCTGATTAATTGTTTTCAATATTACTTCGAACTCTAATGGAAGAGGAACTTCAATTCGTTCAATTTCAACTTCTTGTATATACTGCTTAACTTCAGGATCATTTTTTTGTCTGCTTTCAACAGATTCAATAAACAAATTCTTACAAATTTCTAGAATTGCTGTTTTATCCGTGCCAGGAGAAGCTGTTAAAGCGACAATTCGAATTGTTGGATTCATTTGATGCATAATATCAGCAATATGCACATAATCGTAATCTCCTCTTGCTCGATGAGCCTCATCAAAATAAATTAGTTTACACTTTTTGGGGTCGATATAATTGTGTATGATATCATTTCGAATAGTTTGAGGAGTAGCAATAATCACTTTAGCAGTTGTTATAATGTCCTTTCGTTTAGCAGGTGCAATTGCACCAGAAAGTTCAACTATCTTTTTTTCATCTATTTTCAGGAAATTTCGGAAGGACTTTGCATGTTGGTTAACAAGAGGTTTTGTTGGAGCCATAACAAGAATATATTCGCCATCCCCATTTAGCTCTCCTTTTTGTAGTAAATAAGCGATATGCAGTACAGAAATAATTGTTTTTCCTGTTCCAGTTGGGAGAACTACTAAGGTATTTTTATTAACACAAGTACTCAAAATTGTTTGTTGAAATAATCTGGGTTCGATCCCTTTACTCAAATAAGGGTGGGTTATTGATTCAGCTTTAGCCAATTGC
>DAOUWQ010000204.1 GCA_030667035.1 Candidatus Heimdallarchaeota archaeon
GAAAGAAAACGCTAAATCAGTTTGGATTCCTGCTAGGAATCTTGTCTTTCTATCTATTGCTTCCTCCTATGCAGAAACATTGGGTGGTGAAGTTGACATCATTACGGGTTTCAATCTAGAGGAAGGTGCTACATTTCCTGATAACACACAGGAGTTCATTGATGATTTCACAAAAACTGCTTCACGAGGAGTTATGAATGCTCAGGTGCAAATTTATTCACCAATATCTGGCATGAATAAAGCAGAGATAGTGAAACTTGGAAGGAAGTTAAAAGTTCCATTCGATTTTAGTAATTCTTGTTATGAACCTAAAGGTTTTGATGCTGGAAAAAGACCAATCCATTGTGGTGTCTGTGAGAGTTGTTTGCGTAGAAAACGAGGTTTTAAAGAAGCAGCCAATTCTGACCCTACAAAGTATGATTAGTAAAAAAACAATTAAAAATCGTAAACTATACTATTACATTATCTGAGGGAAACCAATGAATCCAAACCAAGATGAAAACGATAACAAACCATCAGGGCATTTAGTTGAGATTTTTAGCTCCTACCAAGGAGAGGGAGGCTCTATTAGAGGTTCCTGCTTTGGTAGAAGACAAATATTTATTCGATTTGCTGGTTGTGAACTTCGCTGCGCTTGGTGTGATTCAGCAATATCTCGAGACCCAAAATATCCTGAATGTAAAGTAGAAATCACTCCGGGAACATGGAAATTTACCACTTATCCAAATCCAGTAGATGAAACATTCGTTCTCGATCAAATATTGAATTTATCAACAAAGGATTTTCACTCAGTATCACTTACAGGCGGAGAACCAACTTATCAAGAGGATTTCTTTTACAGAATAGTTAATCGTCTATACGATTTGGAAATACCTGTTTTTCTTGAAACGGCTGGCTATTTCCCAGAACGAATTGAAAAAATAGCCCATCTCCTCAGTTATTCTTGTGTTGATATTAAAGATCGAAGTGCAAAATGTATTAAAAATAGTGACTGGGAAAACCTTGTTGAAAAAGAATTGAAATCATTAGCTATCTTAAATGAACACTCCGTTAAAGCTTTTGCAAAATTAGTTGTTACAGAGGACACCTCAATAGACGATGTTCGAATGATTGCTGATAAAATGAGAGAGATAGTTTTACCAATAGTTATTCAACCCGTGACACCAACAAATGGTGTAGGACCAATATCTAATGAAAAATTGTTCAAAATAACAGAAACGATTGCAGAGGTTTTACCTACAGATTTATTCGGTGTATCAATCCAAAGTCACAAAATATTCAGTTTGTTATAGTAACTAATGCATTAACCTTCTTCTAACAGGATAAAATGAAAAAAGATGGGGTAGAATTTCCCCAAAATATTTTTTATTTTCAATCTAATTTTTGTAATTTCAAAATGTCTGGCATTGAAGCTTTAATTTTGATCTTACCTTGATTGTATAACTTCAAACCTTTTACTTCGCCATGCATTAAGGCTAACCAATCACTAGTTGCAATTTTATAACTAATCTCCGGTTTTTCTACTTGACCTTTTACTGGTTCTTCTGGTTGTCCATTAACTAGTTTAATGTACCAATATTCTTCAATATCTGTGAAGTGGTATTGCATAGTTTTGTTCCAATTCTTGTAATGCCTAGCGAGTTTATCACTCGTTATTTTTGCTCGAACTTTATTCAGTTCAGCTATTATTTCTACATCTGTAACCATTTAATTTACCTCCAAAAAAATGAAATGATTGGATATTTTATCCAAACTCAAATCTAACGCCAGTTCCTCCTTTAGGTTCACCAAAGATAACTGCATCAAAGTCGCAAATATTCCAGCAAGCACCGCATTCGGCACAATCCTTCAAATTCTTTGGTCGATAGATTTCTCCATCTTTTACCCAAACATTTCTTGTGCAGAATTTTGCGCAATCACCGCATCCTGTGCATTTTTCTTCATCTACTTTGATGAATTCGCCTGTATCGCCAGAATAATAATCTACTTTCATTTCAACTTTCATTTTTCAGCCCTCATCTTTTTGTATATTTCAATTGATTCTGCTCCTACTTGTCTGTAGGGTTGAATAAGATCATAGAAATCTTTTGCTTCTTGTACTAGATCCATATTATCTTCATCTGCTCCTTTCATCCAGCTTGAATGAATTGCATTGCTGATGAATCCTCCACCAATGGAGACATTTTGCATCATTGCTGCTACTTCTTGATCAGGCATTGACATGATTGATTTTTTATTCATATCGGCAATATAGCGGAAACTTTGCATGAAGACATTTTCATTAACTCTTCCCATGAAGTGCTCTTCTAAGAACTCCGCAGAGAAATCGTTTGCTTTTATTGCTTTTGCTGCTGCTTCAGCTGCATAAATACCTGTAAAGAATGCTTCAGGCATTCCTTCACCCAGGAATGGGATGACGAACCCTCCTGCTTCACCAGTTAAGATTAATCTGTCCTTTGTTCGTTTTTCGATTTCTTCATCGAATTCGAGATGTAATCCCCATGCTTCTACTCGTCCTCCTTTCAGTTTTTCTTTAATCACTGGAAGATCGATGAGATTTTGCATATAATCGTTAACTGATTTGATATCTCCTTTGAATAAATCATCATCCATATATCCACCTGTTCCAATTGTTACAACATCCTTCTTTGGAAAGATCCATGGCCAAGTTTTATGCTGACAATTTGGTCCTAAGAAATAATAGATTGAATTGCCAAATCGTTCATTAACAACTTCCTCTCCTAACCAGACATTCAAGATGGTATAGAGAATCATTTTGTCACCTTTTCTCTTTGGAATAAGTCCTGCTTTTCGGCCAATTATTGAATTTACTCCTGCGGCATCAATAATCACTTTTCCAAAGTATTTTTCACCAGAATCAGTAACTACTCCTGTAATAATTCCATTTTCTTCAATGATGTCTATTACTGTTGTTGATAGTTTAACTTCTGCTCCTGCTTTCTTGGCTTCTTCAGTATGCCAAGCATCATATTCGTCTCTTCTTACAGAAAGTAAAATCAATCCTTCTCCTGGAGTTTCACGCATCATTGTTGTTCTTTCTGGAGTAACCATATAGGAATGCATTTCCGTTATTTCACGTTCAATTGGTCCTTTCATTAAATATTGTAAATCAGGATCAATCAATGCAGCCATATTCAAACAGGTACCAGAAACGTTTTTCTCACCAGGTTTTTGTGACTTTTCTAAAAGAAGAACTTTCAGGCCTAGCTCTGCAGCTTTCTTTGCTGCTGCCGGCCCCGCACATCCAGCGCCAACTACTATTATATCATATTCAGAGTTTCCCATAGATGGTTCAACTATTTATTGTTGGTAATTTTTATGAAGGCAGAGTGTTTCTAATCTCAATCCTTCAAATTGTTGGAAATTTCGTTTTCCTTATAGCTTAGATGTTTTTAATATTTTCCCACCTTTTTAAAGCGGCATCTTTAATATCTTTCTTATTAAGAACACACTAAAATATTCCAGATGGGTTATAATATGAACACTTCTTTACTACCAAATATCGGTTTAGCAGTACCACAATGTCCTAAATGCAAAAAACCTGGATTAATGGTTCGGAATTTAACAGTAAAGAGTTTACTAATTTTTAAAGCAAAAGAGAAGTTTGAGGAATCTGCTGCACATTATTTATGCATGGATTCGGATTGTCCAATTTCATATTATGGAATTAGTGGTGATTACCATTTTAAAATAACAGATTTGAAGGTACCAATTTGGTATAAGAAAAACGCTGATCCAATTTTCGCTTGTTATTGCAATAATATAACTCGAGATGAAGTTCTTGAATTTGTGAAACAAACTGGTATACATGAAATGAATAAAATCATTATACGTCTTCGTGGTAAAGTAAAAAGCGCTTGTGTTGCAAAGAACCCTACTGGTCGTTGCTGTAATGAATATTTCAATGAATTAATTGATCAAGGAATGAAAATTAGAGGATGAAATAACAACTAAAACTACAGTTTTATTTTTGCTTTACTTCCTCTTTATCAACCATTTGTTGAACACCGATTTATTAATACAAAATTTATTTTTCAACTGGTGGTAATATGAAAATTATTGGTATTTATAGTAGTCCATCTAAACCAACCAAATATACGACTATTTTATTGTTAAAATTGTGTGTCAGAGCCTAATAATCATTATCCTTTTTTCAGTTGGTGATGCAGTTTGGTTGCAAGGATTCATTTTGATACCATTTCTTTATTTCTTAGACTTTGGGAAAAAGAAAACGATAATTTGATCTACTATTACTATTAATTATCTCTCGTTTATTATATTACCAATTTATTTATGTTTAAATTCTCAAAAAATGACTTGTATTTGAAAATTGAATAATTGGCAATATTTAATTACTCCCTAGTTTATAGAGAAATACAATAGAAAAAAGAGGTTATGAAAAACGACAATTTTTTGTCCAAATTGCGGTACAGCTAACCGAGATGAATCAGCCGTGTGCTCTGAATGTGGTAGTGTTATTCCTAAATTAGCTGACGAAGAGGGCTCTTCTAAAAACCATGCTGCTCTTTCTCCAGCAGATTTTGGCATAGTTGAAGACTCTTACCGTTCACCTGCTCCCGCTGGATATCCTCCTCCTCCC
>DAOUWQ010000443.1 GCA_030667035.1 Candidatus Heimdallarchaeota archaeon
ATTAGTATTAGTCATTTTTACTACTGGATATGTTGATTTTACAAATAAAACTGGAGAGAAAAATATTTGTCTGAAAATCGAGAAATGATTTGTTCAAATTGTGGCGAAAATATTACTACTGGAAAATTTTGTCCAAAATGTGGTGTGGCTTTATCAATAACTCCTGAACAGGAATTTGATATCCAAAAATATAGATTGAATGAAATAAATAATAAACTTGCTAATTTTGAAAGCTCTTTTTTAAAAGCTTTAGCACCTGGTTATCATCAAAAATTCAATGAAATAAAATTTAGTATTGATACTTTGATCAAGAAACTAGACCATGATTCTGATAGAATCAAGCTTAAGGATAAAGAGTTAGAAAGTATTACGATAATTTGTTTTAGCTGTGGTCAAGAAGTTCCAATCACAAAATTCTGTCAAAACTGTGGCAAATCTATTGTTGAATTTGAAACAGATTATAAGGGAGGGTATGTGCAAAATTTGGCTCAAACCCAGAAAAGTATTAATGTTTTTAGGAATATGGTGGCAAAAGTACTTGCAACAGAAGCTCTTACTGATATAGAAATAATTATTAAAAACATGCGGCAATTGATTCTTTATTTTTCTAAAAAAGATACAGATGAGGTCGATAGTTCTACTGGTGTTTCAGAAATAAAGCAACCGAAGCCTGTTTTGCCAACGAAACAGTATGAAAAAATTCCAATTATGAAACCGGAAAAAACTCCAACACAAACACCACGCAGTAAAAAATCAGAAATTAGACCTGAACGTAAGAAAAGTGCTATGTACAGTAAACTTGAAAGAAATCTGCTCGATTATTGGTTCTTTTATCTTGCAACAATTATCTTTAGTGTTGGAATCTCAATTACTCTTTATTTCATTTCTGTGGAATTAGATTCTGAGGTTTGGCAATTAGTGATTATTTATTCTATTGGTGCAGTAATAATTGGTTTCGGTCAGGGTCTTAATTTAATATCAAGACAACGCAAAAAGAAAAAATTAGCGAGGGAAGAATCTAAACAAACTTCTGATAAAAAGAAGAAACCTACACCAGCTGAAATTATTAGATATACACCACAAATGACTTCTGTTATTTCATTTATTGGATTTATTGTCCTCTTTGTTGGTGGATTTATTGGTATATTGTCTTATCAATCTCTGGGTGTTTCAAAAGGAGTTTTTATTGGTCTTGGTTTAGGATTAAGTGCTGTTTGTATGGCAGTTAGTATCTTGAATAAATCAGAACTATTAGCTCTAACTAGTATTCTTCAAGCAATTATTTTTGTTGCTGTTGATCTTTTATGGGCTCAGTATCCCCCAATTCTAAATAACATCTCAAGTTTAATTGTGTATTCTTTGATAATTATTGGTGCTACTTGCGTTGCTGTTTTCTTCAAAAAATGGACTGTTTCAGCTGCTACAATGGCGGTTCTTCCAATTCTAGCATGTATACCTAGGGTTTATACTCAAATAGGTCTTGAATTTCTTATTCTGGTATTTGTACCAATAATGATTATTTTGACTATTCAATTTGGTTCTGAAAAAACACCGATGCCTATCAAAAGAAGTTTAGTTGTTTTGTCATTTTTACTTCCGGTTATTTCTGTGTTTGTTATTTCACTCACGAGCTTTTTCATCCCAACTACTGAACCTAACTGGGCTGCCTATCAACCATATCAATCGCTGATTATTGGAGTAGTGATTATTGGTATCTCTTATTATTATCAATTCATCCAAGAGAAGCATTTGGATATTAAGTCATCTAATGAGATTACTTGGTTTGCAGGACAAATTCTTACAGGGATAATATCATTTCTAACTGTTGGACTTTACAAAGATACTTTGATAACATCATTATTCTTCGCAATCTTCTTTGTCTTTGGAATTTTAAGTACCGTTAAATTCTTCAGAGAAAAATTAGCTGTTCAAAATATTATCACTTCTTTTGTTATAGCTGAAATACTTGCTATTCTTATTATTGTCTTAGTAGATGTAGATACAACAGCACAGGCAATACTTGTTTTTCTGCTCGGAATTTCGTTTGTGTTAGTTACAATCGTTAGTCTATTTATTCCACATCTTCTTCACCAACAACCAGTACTCTTTCTTGTATGGTTTACTCTTTCAACAATCAATCTAATTTTACTAGGTTTGATGGCAATAATTAGTCCGTGGCTAATTTTTGTGATTATTCTTCTTAATTTGAGTTGTTCAATAATAGCTGCTCTTCCCATAATCATACCGAAAGTAACTCTTTGGCGCGAGTTTTCTGTGATATCTTTAATTCTAAATGGTATAGCAGTTCTTGTATTCTTATTAACTGGGAAATTAGCTTTCTTTGATTATGTTCCACTCATTCTTTTCATATTCTTCTTCTTAGCATCAATATCTGGCTTTATTGATTGGAAGGAACCGGAGGTTGTTATCAATGAATAATAAACAAGCACAATCAGTTTCGAATACAAAATCAAAGGAAAATAAAGGTGAATTAGAAGAAACAACTGGTTCTTTAGTTCAAAAAACTTATCTCTCTAAATACGTTCACCAAATATTTCTTCTGATTTTTATCAATATGCTCTTTATTGTTTTTGAGCTTGTGAAAGCTTTCAAAATCAATTGGATCTCTGCAGTAATTTATGGAGTAATCTCTATCAGCTCAATTGGTTATATCTGGACCCAAAAGGAATCGGCTAAAT
>DAOUWQ010000292.1 GCA_030667035.1 Candidatus Heimdallarchaeota archaeon
GAGATGTGTCCAAGAAGCACTTTCGAGGGAGATAAATTCCCTCTAGATGAAATCACATTACCAAAAGCAATAGGTTATGTAGCAAATAGTGTAGATAAGCAAATCGCTACAAAATTGGTACAGAATATTTGTTTAACAGGTGGGGGAACTAAATTCAAAGGAATTTATGAAAGAATCCTTGAAGAATTCAAATACCATTTTCCTGAATATAAATCTGAAGTAAAAATACACACACAATCAAATAATGATCTCGTACCATTCATCGGGGCATCAAAACTATCAACTCTGCCTTCATTCCAAAACCATTGGCAGAATGCAGAGGAATATGATGAAGGACTACATGATTTATTTCTTTAATTTTAAGTCAAAAAAAGCTTAAGAATTGAGCCCATTACTTTAGTTTGATTTAGCTTTCTTCTTTTTCTTCTTGGATTGCTTTTCTTTCTTATCATCCAATACTACTGAGATAATTTGACCATCTTCAATTGCAAAAATACGATCTGCTTTTTTAGCTACATCTAAATTATGGGTAACTACCATAATTGTCATACTTAATTCCTGTTGCAAATCCTTCAGTAGCTTGATTATTTCCTCACCTGTATCTGAATCTAGATTTCCTGTTGGTTGATCTGCTAAAATGAGTTTAGGATTATTTGCTAATGCTCGTGCAATTCCTACTCGTTGCTTCTCTCCACTGGATAACTCTGCAGGTATGTGTTTTTTTCTTTTTGTTAAACCAACTTTTTCTATAAGCTCTTGTGCTCGTATAACTCTAAAATTCTTACTTAATTTTTCTGCATATATCATAGGAAGCTCTACATTCTGTTCAACAGTTAAAACTGAATGAAGATTAAAATCTTGGAAAATAATGCCTACTTTTCTCCGAAAAAGTATTCTTTCTTTTTCAGTGAGAGATGAAATATCTTCACCATCATACCAAATTTTTCCACTTGTTGGTTTGTCTAACCCACCAATTAAATTCAGTAAAGTAGTTTTACCACTACCAGAAGAACCTATTATAGCAATAAATTCATTTTCCATAACAGTTAGCTCTATTCCTTTTAGCGCTTCAACTTTCGTCAACCTATCATCATATGTTTTTGTTAATTTTTCGCATCTAATGAGAGTTTTTTGAGTACGATCGGTTGAGGATGGATTTGGCAATTTAAACATCTTCTCCATTTGTTTTTTGTTTTAAATTACCTTTCTTTTGGATGTTGTTTATTACATTAGTAATTTTGCCATCTTCTAAACCCAAAGCATGATCAGTTGCTTCTATGAATTGCTTTTTGTGAGAAACAATTATCATTGTTGTCCCATAATCTTCTGAAAATGATTTCAAATGATTGACTACTTCTACACTCGTAGATGTATCCAATTCTCCTGTTATTTGATCGCCTAAGAGAAGTTTGGGTTTATTGGCAATTGCTATAGCAAGACCAACTCTTTGTGCTTCACCGCCGGAAATTTGGTTTGGTTTGTGATTTTTGCGATGAGATAAACCTAATCTATCTAATAGTTCATTTGCAACTTTCTTTTGCTCTTCCCTGGGTTTATTATCAATCTGCAAAGGTAGCATAACATTTTGTAAAACAGTATTTCCACTGATAAGATTATCTTCTGGAAGTTGCCAGAGATACCCTACCTGTTCTCTTCTAAATTTGATTAGCTCTTTGTATGTGAGACGAGTGATTTTTTTTCCATCAATGATAACAGTGCCAGATGAAGGATTAAGCAAACCACCTAGTATTGAAAGTAAAGTGGTTTTTCCTGCTCCACTTGGACCAAAAATGCCCACAAATTCCCCTTCTTCTATAGTAAAGCTGACACCATCAAGCGCAGTAATTGTATATATACTCTGAGCGTCTGGAAAGATTTTTACCAAATTCACTGCTTCAATATAGGACATTTATTCACCTCAAGTTGCCCTCGCTAAATCATTTATTTCCTTCTTAATTGTATAATAGGCTGGAATCATTGCGCTTATAGCAGCAACACTTAAAGCTAATATTAGAATAATCAACAATGATAACCAAGGAACATCTATTGATAAAGGAGGGACTTGGTTTCTACTATTGATAATATTTGAAATAATGGCTGAAACTCCAATACCTAATGGTAAACCAATGCCTATGCCGATTCCCATAATCAACAGCGTTTCGTACATAAAGGAATAGTATATCTCTTTGTTTCTCGCTCCTAATGCTCGAGTAATTGCTAACTCTTTTGATCTGTCAAAAAGTATGAGAAGAGAATAGATGCTAATACCTGCGATGGTACAAATCATTGTTGTTAAGAAGGATGAGTTAAGCATAGCATAAATTGATAATCTTGCAGGCATTTCAAGGTTACCCGCTGCACCATCTTCTGAAACTGTAATAGTAGCTGATGGATATTTCTCTTGTATCATTGCAGCTATTGTTGCACCTGTATTCGCTCTTTCTTGTTTAATATATATCTGTTCATTGTAATACGGAGTACCATAGTCATTTAGTAATTGAATAATTGTACTCATACTTCCAACAATGTATTTCTGAGATAAAACAGAAGTAGATAATTGCTTGCCGATTACTGCATTTGGGAAATATTTGAATTTTCCAGCAATGTCATATCGAATTCTCTCATTCGAAATAAAATGATCTCCTACTCTTAAACCTGCATCTCTCAAATTATTCTTCTGAACAATAATATTGCCCCTATCTTTCATTCTCTCTATTAATGTCTTAATTGGTAGATTGAAACCATATCGTAATGGTTGCATAAAGGCACCATCCAGAAAAGTATCTGGATTAATACCAATTACAGTTGATGTTGTTGTACCCCATCCTAAAAGTAATACAGTTTCTTCTAGTGTTATTATGTTTGTAACACCGGCAACACCATCTATGGTTCTTGCATAATCCATTATTTCATCTAAGAACAAAGAACCTGATATCACTATATTTGCACCTATTACGTAATCCCATCTTTGATATGTGTTATAGTCGATAGTTGAAGGGACAACAGCACTTACAATACCAAATGATAATGTTACAACTATAAGAATAACTGCACGAGAGGTTTGCTTATTTTGATGAGTGAGATTCTTTAAGGAAAGAGCAAAAGTTCCTCCACCTTTTGTCCAGAGCTTATTTCCAAGTTTTCTAATTGCTGGTGTGAAAATACGACTGATGAATAAACTAACTCCTACAACTATTGAAACAGGTGCTGTTACTCCAAAAATAAGTATCAAAGTGGTTTGTGTGTCACCAGTAGTAAACCCAATTGCTAAAAAATACATTATTACACTAAAAACGGCATAAATACCTATTATCCTATCAAGTCGCAATACTTCCCAAACGGGTTTTTTCTTCCTTTCTTCTTCTCCAGCAATATTTTTAACTTTCAACCGGCTCAAATTAATTATTCTTGGAAGGTTTATTATCAGTGATAAAGTAATGCCTGAAATTAGAATAATTATTATCAATAACCAAATAGCGGAATATCCATAATTTGCTACTGGTAAATCACTTTTGAATTCCATAAATCCACTTGTTTTTCCAATTAATTGTAATAATGGTATTCCTAAGAGTGAACCTAAAATTAACGAGATAGTTGTTGAAATGCCCATCTCTAACAGCAGTGCATACAACACTTGCTTTTTTGTTGCACCTCTTGCTTTCAATAAATTAATATGATGGATATTTTGAGATCGAACAATATTAAATGAGAAATTTATCATAAAGAATGCAATTGCTATTGGGGGAAAAGTTA
>DAOUWQ010000074.1 GCA_030667035.1 Candidatus Heimdallarchaeota archaeon
GAGCTTTCAACTCCTTCTTTTTCTGGAAAGATAAGGAATGGCTTCCTGTTTGCTCATCACTAATTAGAAAATTACTAATCCAAATTAAACCAAGAATTTCATTTCTTATTTGAAAATCTAAGCGCCATATTCTTTTATCTAAACCAAGTTCTTGATAATTTACAATCGAAATTGTTTTTTGAGAAAAAGCTATCTTATTTTTTTTACAGAAATCTGCAAGATAGTGATTGATTATTTTTTTATCTTCTCCTTCATATATTGAATAGATACAAAAGGATCCATTTGGGTGTGGGACAAGAAGTTTGTATAAAACACCAGCTTCAAATAAGTAAGTAATATCCTTCTCCCGAAAACGAGTTTCGTCTAAAGCCATTTTAAATTTGCCAATACGCTCTCTGTCTGCTTTTTTTGCATATATCCAATTGTTCAAAGCAACTTCATTATAAAATTCTCGATGTTCGTCCGTTATTATTGAATAATTTTTCTTAGTGCTGTTCTCATTCATTTTAGGTGTGAGTGATTGAGAGAGATGCTTCAAATTCTTCGTTTTATTTTGTTTTTTCTGTTTAGACCTCTTCTTCTTAAGAGGTGAAGGTGTTGCTTGTGCTAAGGACTCTTTTAGAGTCATATCAAAACTAACTGTAGGAGCTGGTTCTATAGCTTTTTTTTTATCGTTACTATTTGCTGAACGAACATGTTCAATTGCATCTTCCCATAATTTATCAAATTCCATTTCTAATTGAGCAGTTTCTGCTGTGCTTTCACGCTGTGCAGGAATGTTTTGATAAGGAATAGCTTCTTCTTCAGATTCTAATGAGAAAAGATCGTCTATTTCAAGATCTTGTGTTTCCTCAACTTCATTTTCTACTTCACTACGATCTAATTCGATATTTTCCGTCTCCTCAAAAATTAGCTCGTCTGTAAAATCATCTAATTCTACAATAGTATCTTTCTCTATCGGAAGGTTGTTTTTATTCTTATACCAATAATAGGTAATTAGTAATATTTCAAATCCAAAGAGTCCTACGATTAGTAACCAGCTTCTGGAAAGTACATAAGCAGGAATAGAAAGTAAAAAAACAAAATGACTAGTAAATGAAGAGGCAGAAATGAGTAGAAAGACATACGTTATCAAAACAACGTAATTTATTATTGTAGTACCTGTTAAAAGCTTCTTGAGAGTACTCTTACTCAATTGAAATTTCATGTAAACCCAACTCGAAAGACTGTATAAGAATATATTAATTGACCCTTTTAAACTCAAACAATTAGTTTTGAGTAAATAGTTTACTTGTAAAAAAGCATTCACTGAACGACGAAAAATAATTGACAAAGCGGCTTTATTGATTCTTATTCATGATTTTGTGAATTAAATATACAAATCGTGGTGCTCATTGTGAATCCTGATTTATGGGCTCTATGTTGCTCAACCTTATGTGGACATGTGGTACATTGTTTTGTTGAAAGTGGTTGGCAGGATTTGGGGCACAAAATCTCTCTAAATTTGAGTTGTGAGTTATCTATACTATTAGCATTGGAACCAATTTCTCTTTTAGAGGATTTTTCTATTTCGTTTCTGGATGTCAGCATTTCTTTAAACATTGTTTTCAACCTTAACTTGGTTTGTAATTATCTGCATTTTCACGCAATTCAGCAAACAATAATGAGCAAATTGCCTTTTAAAGACCTCAAAACTTACAAGAAAGCATTGCTGGTGCAAAGTATGATTTCTACAAAAATTAGCTTCAACAGAATCTTTTCTGCATTTTTTTAATTTATTGTCTTTTAAATACTGAATTTCTCAACTTACTTCTGAGTGGGTAACAAATGATCACAACATTCAACCTCTTTAATGCGATTGCTTGGATTGTCGCTGGATTTATTTCTGCTATAATTAGCATATTATTTCTAATTAAAAATCCAAAGAAAAAATTAAACCAGCTATTCTCAGCGGGTTTTCTCTTTTGGTCGTTTTCATTGATCTTTAATGGAATAAATTTTACAGTAGCTTATAGCTCTGTATTTATAGCAAATATCTTTAGAGATTTATGTGTAGTGACAGGCATTCTTTGTGCACTTACACTATTCATAGCTTCTGTAGGGATCTATTTCGGAGCGGAAAAAGTTAGCTGGATTTTAACGGTTATACTAACTATTCTTGGAATTGTGCTGTCCGTTTTTGGAACAATAAATGATTGGGTAACAGAAGATGGATTTGGAGGGTATAAGACAACAGATAACTGGTTTGGAAAAACATGTGTTCAGATTATTCCTGCAATTTTCGTTATTGCTGGCTTAGTTTTACTAATTCTTACGTATTTTACTCTTGAAAATAAAGCAGCAAAGAAGCGCATCGGATATTTCACATTGGGATTTACTACCATTGTACTTGGATTACTAATGTTTGTATTTGATGCGATAGTTGATGTATCTCCTTATATTTTCCTAACGTTAGCAATCTCCTCTTGGGTTGCCGGTCCAATATTAATGCTCATAGGTTTCTATGTCAACCCTACAACCAATGCTCATCAGGTAGTTGTTGAGACTGTAGGTACGACAGATACAAAGATACTCGATCAGAAGCAACAACAACAGCAGAAACTTGAAAGACCTTCCTAATAGGTGGTTATGATATCAATAGGTATCAGCGACACTTTATTGGATCCCTTACAATAAAATGTTGGCAATACCACCTATTTCCTACTTTTTCTTTAATTACTCAAAAATAGAAAGAAAAAATTCGCTAACTTACATCTACTTTTAAAAACAAATTCCTTTGAAAAGGTAATTGAGATGTGATAAAGCGTGACAACTAATCTAAAGAAGAAACTAAAAAACCGTTTAGCAGCTACATGGGCTGAACAAGCAAAGGTACATGTCGGAAAAAACGGTCTATCTGAAACGCTCTTTAAGGAAATAAGTAATCAATTGGAGCTTAAAGATCTAGTAAAAATCAAATTTCTGCAGAATTTCCAGACAGAAAATTTCGATGCAGATATAAAAAAGATATGCAAAAAAACCAGCTCAACTTTAGTTGGCAAAAGAGGCAAAGTAATTATTGTCTATAAAGGAATTAAAAGGGATTAATTGAAAAGTTCCTTTTTTTCTCAAGGTGAAATTATATAATAGATGAAATCTAAAATTAGCATACAAGATATAGTTGATGTTTCATGACCACAATTATTTCAGGACCAGGACAATCAAATATTGGTGAACAATTAGCTA
Organism: Candidatus Heimdallarchaeota archaeon; assembly: GCA_030667035.1. Taxonomy (GTDB): domain Archaea; phylum Asgardarchaeota; class Heimdallarchaeia; order JABLTI01; family JABLTI01; genus JABLTI01. Next base: position 3,226 of record DAOUWQ010000074.1, read on the forward strand.
AATTGCTAAAAGCTGATTTAATTAACATTCAACATAAATTTTTCCCAGATGGAGAAAGGGATTTGATTTTCTCCAAAGAAACTTGTGATGAACAGACAATTATAGTTCAATCTATTGTTCCACCTCAGGATTCAAACTTGATTAGCCTTCTCCAAATGGCTTATACTGCTCAAGAATTTGGTGCAAAGGACATTTCATTAGTTACACCATATTTAGCTTATGCAGCTAAGGATAGGAGAATATTACCGGGTGAAGTTGTTAGTATTTTTAATATTTTTAAGATGATTGAAGCCACACCAGCTAAGAGATTATTTGTAGTAGATATCCATAATCCAGAAGTTTTACTAGGGAAAGAGGATTTTTATCATAATTTCTCTGCAATGTCCGATTTTGGCAAATATTTTCTAAAGAAGAATCTCGACAATCCACTTGTGCTAGCACCTGATGTTGGTGCAAAAGAGCGAGTAGCAATAATTGGTAAAGTAATGAATGCAGAAACGGATTATTTTGATAAAAAACGCGAACCAATTTCTGGTGAAGCAAAACTTTTCCCACATGAAATTTCGGTTAAAAATAGAGATGTAATAATTGCTGATGAGCTAATTCGTACCGGTGGTACAATAGTCAAAGCAATACAAGCACTTCAAGAAATGAATGCCGGAAGAATATTTGTTGCTAGTACTCATATGATGCTTGTAAATGATGCTGATAAAAAAATTCTTGCTGCAGGTGCAGAAGAGCTAATCGGAACAGATAGTTTACCATCAGAATATGGCATAGTTCCAGTAGCACCGATGATTAAAGATCAGCTAAATAAGCATTGAACTGGAATGAGTATATTTGACAGATTTAAAAGAAGCATCATTGGGAAAAACAGTTGAACATCCCAATAAATCATTCTTTTTTCAACTTTCAGGAATACATCCAGAGTTACCATCAATTGAAATATTTTCAATATTGAAAGGAGAAGAATTTCAATATAAAGTGCTGGAAAAGAAAGATCAATTTCTACTATTAAATTGCTCTGAGCAAGCTGCCTATAAGACTGCAGAAAGGGCAGCATATTGCCGTCGTTCTGTAGAATTATTATATCGTTCAGAGGTGGGCTCTAAAACAACGGAAAACATTGCAAAGAATATCTCAGAGCATATTGAGTTTACCAAACTTTTACAGAAAGATGCTCGATTCAAAGTAAGAGTTTATCGAATCGGAAAGGCACAGGCAAAACATGTTTCAATACATCTGGAAAAGGCAATTGGCGATATGGTTTGGGAACAAACGAACGGTGCATGTAAAGCTGATATGAAAAATCCGACAATAATATTCATAGTAATGTTTACTGAAAATGACTTTTTCTTTGGTCGTGAAACCTTTTCGAGGAAAAAGGGTTCATTTACTGACCGTCGACCTGATTTACGACCATACTTCAAACCAGGAACATTGGAACCAAGATTTGCTCGTTTGATGGTTAATCTGTCTCGAGCAAAACCTGGTGAATATTTGCTGGATCCTTTTTGTGGACCTGGTGGTATATTGATCGAAGGTGCAATAATTGGATGCAAAATATTGGGTTCAGATTTGGACAAACGAATGGTTAAAGGATCCAAGAAAAATATTGACTATTATGCTCCATCCAACAATGCGGGTTTTGTGATATCTGATGCAAAACAATTACCATTTAAGAATAAAATAAAATCAATTGCAACAGATCCTCCATATGGAAGATCAACATCAACTTATGGAAAAGAGATAGAAGATTTACTCACTCGGTTCTTACAAAATGCAAGTCAGATCCTCGAAAAAGATGGTATAATTGCAATAGGGATGTTTGAAGAGGTTCCTTTACAAGAAATAGTAGAAAAATCGGGTTTTATTTTAGAACACTTTGAAAAAATTTACATTCATAGATCACTAACACGAAGGATAGGGGTTTGTCGATTAAAATGACCACAATTAGAATAGTGTTCCTTGGAACCTCAGCTTCTGTACCACAGAAAAACAGGTTCTTATCAGGTTTAGCAATGCAAAGAGAAAAAGGTGAGGTATTGTTATTCGATTGTGGTGAAGGAACTCAATACCAAATAATGAAATATAAAGTCAATTTTCAGAAGATAGCTAAAATCTTTCTGAGCCATTTACATGGAGATCATATATACGGTATCTTTGGTCTTTTGAACACGATGAAGCTTGCAGAAAGAAGAAACCCATTGAAAATTTTTGGACCACCTGGAACAAAACAATTCCTTGAGAGTTTTTTTGGAGAAAAACTAGAGAACGGTTTTGGTTATCAAATCGGAGTTTTCGATACAGAAGAAGGATTTGTGTGCGAAGATGAAGAATATCAAATTGTTGCAAAAAGGACAATTCACTCAGTTCATACTTTATCTTATGCTTATATCGAAAAGGATCGATTAGGACATTTCGACACTAAAAAAGCAAAGGAGCTAAAAGTGAAGAAAGGCACTAAATGGCAGAAATTGCAAAAAGGAAAATCTGTTCTATCTGAAGATAACAAAGTCATTCTGCCGGAAATGATTCTTGGACCTAAAAGAAGAGGATTCAAAATAGTTATCGGGTCCGATGGAACATATCTCGAGGAAGATTTTGTGCCATTCGCTATGGGCGCTGATGTTTTAGTGTTGGAAGCAACTTTCAGCGACATAAATGAATCAAAAGCGAAAGAAAAAATGCACTCAACTTCAAGATGGTCAGCAATAATAGCTAGAAAAGCAAAAGCTAAGAAACTATATTTAACACATATCTCACCCCGTTCTGAAGAAGAAGAAAATCTCGAAAAAGAAGCACAAGAAGAATTCCCAGAAGCAATTATAGCTTACGATGGTTTAGAGATACATTTAAACAGAAAAGATTTGGAAACGGAATAGTCACTTGAAACTAATTTTTTCATGGGAATTTTCTGACGAGTTTTTCTTCATAACCATATCTAGTGAATGGAGTCAACCAATCAATTAATTTCTCAATATCCTCGTACTCAATTACGATTCTTATTGGACCTAACGGAGATTCTCCTTCTTCATCACAGAAATTGATTTTCTTTACAAAGGCTACTTGTTTGTTGATGTAAAAAACGGTGGAATTTTCAACAGTGCCTTTTCGCAATGTTTTTCGTGCTACGTCAAGTATTCTTTGTTGTCTGAAAAGCTCGTGAAGATTGTCCAAAGAAGAATATTTGTTACTCTCAATAAAGAGATAGGTTTCATCGCCTACTTTACGCTCTTGAACTTTTTCTTTGAAAACGGTTTGTAATGCAGTTGCTATTTTTTTTGGATCTTCAGTTTTATGCTGTTTGGTTTCAGCTGATATCTTAAACATAGTAATTACCGTAGTTGTTTTTGTAATAATTTTGTAAACTGCTAATAAAACATTTGATGAAATCAGATATTTGCACTAAATTTTAATTACTAAAATTAGAAGTGTAGACTAATAGGTGTAATAAGTTATGTCCACAAGGTGCTTCTTTGCAGTAGAGTTAGAGACAAAACCAATTATCGATAAAATAACTGCGTTCCAAGAAAGGCTTGTAGAAACAGGTGGAAGAATAAAATTGGTTGCTCCAGAAAACCTCCACCTAACAATAAAGTTTCTAGGAGATATTGATGAAAGTATCATTCCAGATTTGCAGAAAGA
>DAOUWQ010000035.1 GCA_030667035.1 Candidatus Heimdallarchaeota archaeon
CTATTGAAGTGGATGTTGGTATAGAGGTAGGAATGACCGCATTACCACCACAAATAGGTGGGGGAACTTATGAAACTCAAGGAACGAAAGTTCATGGGTATGATTGGGAAGATGAGGAAGTAATTGAAACATTTGCTCCGCTGAATGATTTGAAAATAGCTCTTGATGGAGATGAAAATGTTCATGTGTTTTGGTCTGGTGTTGAGAATGGTGATTTTTTTCTATTCCATAAAACTAGATTCAAAATTAATGACACTTGGAGTGAAAGAGAAACTCTAGGTACAACCTCTACTGAAACTGGTGCGGTATTAGATGTCCGTACAGATGATAATGGAATAATACATCTTGCCTGGCAACAAGGTTCTACAGTAAAATATTTGCGTTACAATAATGGTATTTGGGGAAATATACAGATGGTTAGTTATGGAATACATCCAACCATTGATATTAGTACAATAAATGACGCGGCAAATATAATTTACAAAAGAAAAGTGGATAGTTGGTATGTAGATTACAATTATTATTTTACTGAATATAATACTTCTACTGAGATTTGGAATGCAGAACAAATCACCATGAGTGGTTATACTCCAGATGGGGGGTCGTCTTATGCTTACTCACTTGTAGAAGATGGAGAAATGGATAAACCGTATATTTTTACAAGCTTTTTAGATAGCTATTATGATTATAATTACGCAACAGGACAGCGAATATATTATGATACTATCAACTATAAAATATTGAGTCGAGATAGTGAAACTTTAGACTTCGTAAATGATGGATTTGATATTCAAAGTGAAGTAGGTGTTACTGTACCAATCGTAACAAAACCAATTTTAATTAACAGCCCATCTGATGGTTTATTTGCATTTTATAACAAACCGACAAATGAAGGCGATTATAAGATTACTTTTACTAAAAAGGGTGGTTCTTATTGGAGCACACCAATAACACTGTCTGATAAGGCAGCTCTAAAATGTGAAATGACTGCAATCGTTGATCAGATCGGAAAAATAACTCTTATTTGGAATTATGTCAGTAAAACAATGGTTGAGGGGCAACTAAGATCATCTGCTGCATTGTATATGAAAACCTATTCACCCTTTACTCAGACTTGGTCTGAAGATTTGCCAATAAATACAGTAGAAATGTATTCTCAATTTCCCTCAATGACCCAAGATGCTGATGGTAATTTGTACTTGGCTTATATTGATTTGAATATCACAAATACCTTGGAAAAGAAATTAATTTTCAGAAAGGGATGGACCGATTCGGATGAAGATGGGTTAACAAATAATGTAGAAACAGGTGTTCATGGAACAGATCCATATGACCCTGATTGCGATGACGATCAAATGATGGACGGAGAAGAAATAGCATTAGGTTTTGATCCCTTTAATCCGGATGAAGATTCAGACGGTATGGCTGATGGGTATGAAGTGCATAATGATTTAGATCCTTATAGTGATGATTCCTTAGGTGATTATGATTCTGATTTATTGACAAATATGGAAGAATTCTTAGCAGATACCTTTGCAAATGATAACGATACCGATGATGATGAGGTGTATGATTATGACGAGCTCAAGGTATATTTCTCTGACCCGAGAAGTGATGATTCGGATGGCGATGGATTAAAAGATGGAGAAGAAATTAACATTGCCGGTTCTAATCCAAATTCTATTGATAGCGATAATGATACCATGCTAGATTATTATGAGTGGCACAATGGGCTAAATCTTACTCTAAATGATACTTTCGAGGATCCAGATGGAGATGGTTTGTACAATATTTATGAATTCTTGTATAATATTAAAGCCCAAAATCCTGATACTGAGGGGGATGGTTTGGGTGACTTTGAAGAAGTAATGGTTTATTTTACCATTCCAAATAAATTTGATACTGATGATGATGGTCTTTGGGATGGTGTAGAAGTATATACTTATGGAACAAATCCACTATTACAAGATACCGATAGTGACTTCTTACTAGATAAAACAGAAATTGATGCTGGTTTAGACCCTGTTGATAACGATACAGATAATGATTTAATGTTAGATGGTTATGAATATGTTTTTGGTCTTGATTACTTTAACTCATCCGATGCAAATTTGGATTACGATGGAGATACTCTTACTAATCTAATTGAATCTTATTTATGGACAAACCCATTTGATGCCGATTCTGATGGGGATAAACTCGACGATGATTATGAGTTGGAACTAGGTAGTGACCCTGCTTTATATGATACTGACGGGGATGGCTTGAACGATTATAATGAAATATTCGTTGTTGGCACTGAATTTGATAATCCAGATACCGATGGCGATGGTTTGAATGATGCAATTGAAGTATATACTTACAAGTCAAATCCACTTAGTGTTGATTCCGATGGAGATACACTTGAGGATGGTGACGAAGTTTTCATTTATAATACAAACCCAGCTTCTACTGACACCGATGGTGATCTTCTAGATGATAATCTAGAGCTGGATAACAATTCAGATCCATTAATCATCGATACAGACTTAGATGGTATGGATGATTATTATGAGTGGCTCTATGAACTTGATCCAACAGTAGATGATTCACAAAATGATTTTGACAATGACGGTGTATTAAACTTAGAAGAATATCTTCATAATGCTAATCCTTTGGTTAATGATACCGATTTGGATGGTTTAACTGACTTCGAAGAAATCAAAATCTATTATACGGATGCAGATTACAACGATACAGACGAAGATTTTCTCTCTGATTTTGATGAAATAATGGTTTATCTGACTTCTCCTCATGACCCTGATGTTGATGACGATGGAATTTTAGATGGAAAAGAAGTACATGTTTATCTTACCGATCCTACAAAATATGATTCGGACAGCGATGGCGTATCCGATGGTCAAGAGCTTTTAGATGGAACCAATCCTAATGATTTCTCTGACAACAAAGATGTCAGACTTTCTCGCTTATTGATTATACTCTTTGTTCTTATTATTGGTAGTTTACTTGCATACTATATTGTTCCTATTTTAGTGATGAAATTGTCACCTAATGAAGAAATTAAATGGGTTAAAGAAGGACTCTTATGGCGAAAAAATAAGGGGACAAATATACTTAAAACATCAACCAATACTGAGGAAAATTCACTGCCGAAACAGGAAGATTAATTCTTCCACTCATTTTCTTTTATAGTTAGTAGTCGTTTTGAAAAATAAATTAGGGTTAGAAAAGAAATATAATCCTAATAGAATTTTAGGATTCAAATCTCATTTTTCAGCAATTATTGAGTCTGCAAACCATTTAGCATTAAAGGGTTTGAAATCAGAGTATTTTTGCCCCACACCAATGAAAATAATTGGTGCGTTTGTAGAATATACGATTGAAAGTGCTGCTCCTCCTTTTGGATCTGCATCCACTTTTGTAAGTATACTTGCGTCTATTCCAACCATTTTATCATATTCTTCAGCTTGCATTGCTGCATCGTTCCCTGTGAGCGCATCTGCAACGAAAATATTCAAATCTGGTTCTGCAACTCTCACGATTTTTTGGAGTTCCCTCATGAGATTTTTATTTGTTTGCAGTCTTCCTGCAGTATCAGCAATAACGACATCAATGTTCTTTGCTCGTGCATGCTGGATAGTATCATAGATAACTGCTGCTGGATCTGAACCATAATCTTGTTTGATAATTCTTACACCCAGTCTCTGACAATGTTTACTTATTTGATCAATTGCTCCGGCACGAAAAGTATCACCTGCGCCGATAACTACTGAAAATTTATTATTAATAAGAAACTGTGTGAGTTTTGCTATAGTAGTAGTTTTTCCTGCTCCATTTGGTCCAAAGATAGCTAAAACAGTTGGTTCTCCATTGGACTTATTTTCTTTTATTACTTCTAAAAGATCAACTTTCTCTTCTGGTGAATCGAGAATTTTTACTATTGATTTTCTTAAAGCTTCATAGGTCAATTTCTTTTTATTTGAAAGTCTGCCAACCTTAGTTTTTATTAGCTCTTGTTCAACCTCTTTGGCTATCCTCTCTGCTATAGGTACTGCTACATTGTTTGCAATTAAAGCAAGTTGCAATTCATACAACGGTTTCTCTAAAGATTTTTCTGTCAAATCTCTTTGAGTTATAGATTCTACAGCACTATTTAATCCATCTCTAAATTTCTTGAACAAAAGAAATCACCTGATGTTTTTAATTAATTATTGTGAGTTATGCTTTAATAAAGTCTAATGAATGAATAAGTACTATTCATTCTTTAGCTTACTAAGCTTGGATCATATTGAGCGGGAGCTGGTCCTTGCAATTGTTGGATAATTCCTTGACCCTGTCGTTCAAGATTCCCCATTTGATTAGCAATTTGATCTAATTGATCTACTAATGTTTGACTTTGAATTTCAACTTCTTCTATTCTCTTATCAAGATTTATTATAGCAGCATCAACTGGTTTTGTTACAACTATTCCTGCTCCAACACTAACCAAAACATTTTTCGTATCCAGTGGTTTTGCTTTCATCATTATTCCACTGCCTAATTGCATCAAAGTTTCCTCTGGATTATCTTCTTCTTTCAAATTAACCAAAGTTGTTTTTGATCTACTTAAATCAAGCATATAACTTCGTAAAGTCTCTAATTGTGTTTGAAGATGCTTACTATACTCTTCAAATTGTTGTAGAGTACCACTAATTTGTTGCAACTCATTTCTTAAATTTTCTTCATTGCTCATTTGATTCACCAATTGTTGCCTACAATCATTTTCTAGTAAAAAAGTTTCTTCCAGTATTATTACTGTTCTTGTTTACTTTTTACTATTTTGAGGTTGGGAGTTTGAGATTATCGTTACCCGCAATTTCTCTCAAGATAGGGTTCTTCAATTCCTGCATATCAATTTCAGCTACTTTGCGAATTACTAACAGCTGTCTTGGAACTCTATGTTTGCTTCCAATTAATGAATAAGCTTCTTCCAAAGCATCTTCTTTTGATACAGCTCTTATTTCTATTTCAAATGTTTTTTTATTCTTAAGTGGCTTTCTCGCAAATAATATTCTGTAATTTTTTACTTGAACTTCATTTGGCATTTATTTTTGACCTTCTTTTTACATTCTATCTGAACTGAAAATTTGATGTTTTTATTATTTTTGGATAAAATGAATAATAATCATTAGCTTCCTTTCAAGGTTTGATATAATCTTTGTAATTCTGGACCTGTTGTATCTTTACCAGTAACAGCTCCGCGTGAATTTGCGAAGACTCCTATGCTAACATAAGGCGTTCCTCTATTCATTGTCCCTACGTTTACTGGCACACCCAATTTTTCACTTAACCAAGTTATTTCCATCTCTGTTGTTAAAGGATGAGTTAATGCTCCTCTATTGGTTGTAAGTGCATGTGAACCAACTAAGGAAGAATTGATGATGTTGCCTTTTTCAACCTCAACATCTAAAACTTCTTTGATAATTGAAATTGCTTCAGGCTCGAATTTTTCATGAATAATTGCTCCATTATCATTTACAAGAATACAGTTAGCTAAGCATGTGAGTTTACTTGGAACAACACCAATTTTAACATCGTCAGTTAATACTTCTTGAAGTCTTTTCAAATCGCGATTGCTGACAAAATGTGGAACTAGAATTCCATTTGAATTAGCAACAGCTAATATTCCGATGAGATTCGTATCGCCCACATTCACTTGGAAAACTGGAACTTCAAGAGCTTTTTCAATGGCTTCTACTGCCTTCTGCTCCCAGAGTTCTGAGATTATTGCAAATTTATCTGTAGCAACACCAAATGCACCTAGCGAAGTTAAACCTTCTACAGTAGTGCGTATAATATTCATTTCATTCACCTATTTTGGTTTTCGAGGGTTAATCTTCACTTAATACTAGTTAAGTGTACAACCAGTACTAAGAAAACGATTTTCTCTATTTGTGCTTCCTTCTGAATTGCTATTTAAATCATTGCGAAAGAACGAGTTTTCATTGTAACCTTGGTTAAAAAACTTCAAAATCTCGAAATAATATTAAAAAATGAATTTTTTTGGTGAAAAAATAACTATTTGTATGAATAATTTTAAACGATAAATGTGCACCATTTCTATTATGGCAAATCTAAAGGTAGTTTCAATATCACATTCTATTGATCCAGATGGTATTGGTTCACAAGCAATTATTTTCAGATACTTTAGAGAACTGAAAATTGAACCGATTGGTTTCCTAGCAGATTATCACAATTTTGTAGAAGTGTTTCAACAAGCATTAGACGAAAAACCAAACGTTTTGATAATTAGTGATATTGGTATCAACAAATCCTACTTTTACGAAATAATCGAACCTCTAAAAGAATTACAAGCAAGAAAGATTTGGATTGATCACCATAAAATATCCGATAAAGAAAAAACAATTTTACTGGATGCAATTGATGAATTTATTCATGATACAAAATATTGTGCTGCTGAGCTTGTTCAAAAAAGGTTTATGCCAAATGATGAGATATCTAAGAAAATTGCTACTATAGGTCACAATGGAGATTTTGATGTTCCTGATAGATTGTCAAATATTTTCTATACACTAATTGATTATTACAGACAGTCAATGAAAGATTTAATCAAAGTACGAGAAATGTTTGCAAAAGGAGATTTTGAGGATGAAGAGTTTATCAACTGTTATCTGGAAGCTTACAAAGTTTTCGAAGCAGAACGAGATCGAATAAAAAATACTAAAAAAGTGATAACTATTGCAGGGTTAACTATTGCCGTTGCTGAATCTGCTCTTCTCCCAAGAGGGAAAGTAACAAAATTTCTATCGGAAACTGGTGCTCAAGATATTTATCTAGCAATTGATACCACTAATTTCAGAATTGGTTTAAGAAGCGATAATTTTGATGTTGCTGCATTAGCAGCCAAATTTAAAGGTGGAGGACACAAACACCGTTCTGGTTTTACATTTAAGGGAGCTCTTGATGAAGAGCAAAATTTAGACGAAGAATTTCTAAAGAAGATTGAAGATGCTCTTAATAATCCTTAAAGATAACAAAGAGCATATGCTTCTATGTTTATTAGCTAGTAATTGTTTGAAATAATATATTGTACTATTTGGAAGTATGCCAGTAATGTTAGAAGAAAGACAACAACGTTTGAAAGATTTAATGAAAAATAATGGCTCTGATTGTTTACTTTTATTCCCTGGAGTAGATTTGTTTTATTCTACTGGTTTGGAAACACATGCAAGTGAACGGTTAACTACAGCAATAATTCCGGCTGATACTGACCCAATAATTATTTGTCCCAGTTTTGAAAAAACACGACTCGAAAGAGGTTTACAAACTGGTACAATTCGAACATGGGAAGAAGATGAAAATCCATTCGAGTTATTAGGAAAAACACTTCAAGAGCTAGGTGTTAATCAGAAGCAGATAGCATTAGATAATAAATTGTGGTTTGAGTGGTTCTTAAAAGTAAGAGAACAAATACCAAAAGCAACCTTTGTTGATGCGAAAGCTATTGTTCAAGCATCACGATTGATAAAATCTGAAGGAGAAATTTCTTTACTTCGTGAAGCCACAAAAATCGCTGCTACCTCAATTAAAGATACTATTGCAGAAGCAGAAGTTGGTATGACTGAGCTTGAAATTGTTAAAATTGTTAGTGATAAATTATCTAAAGCAAGTGGAACAACAGCATTCGCAACTGTCCAATCAGGACCAAATACTGCGATACCTCATGCAGGACCTTCAGAGAGAAAAATCGAAAAAAATGATGTTTTACTTATCGATGCAGGACCAAAATACAAAGGTTACCTTGGTGATATTACTATGACTTCTGTTGTTGGTGAACCTAGTGAGAAATTCAAGAAAATTTATGAAATAGTCTATCAAGCAAATAGGGCTGCATTCGCTGTTGCAAAAGAAGGAACCATTGCAGAAGATGTCGATAAAGCAGCACGACAGGTTATAACGAAAGAAGGTTTTGGAAAATACTTTACTCATCGACTAGGTCATGGTATAGGCATAGAAGTACATGAAGATCCATATATGGTATCTGGAAATAAGCTTGTCTTAAAAGAAGGTATGTGCCACACAATTGAACCTGGAATTTATATTGAAGGTGAATTTGGTGTTCGAATAGAGGATGATGTTGTAGTCCGTAAGGATAATTGTGAATTTCTTTATGAAGCACCAAGAAGGATTTGGGAGTGATTCCAGTCCAAACTCATCATTCTAGTTCAAATCTACACTCGTCTGATGCTGGCGGTACTTACGTTCTTTTCATTGAAGTTTCAAAGGATACCACATTAAAAATAGGGTCACTAGGCGGAATAAAATTTACCAAAGGATTCTATATTTATATTGGGTCTGCATTTGGTCCGGGAGGGTTAGTCAAAAGAGTTGAAAGGCATTTTCGAGATGAAAAGAAACTTTTCTGGCATATTGATTATTTATTGAATTCTTCATCAATTGAAATTGCTGCTGTCGCTTGGACAGTAGATCAACAAAAACTAGAATGTCTAATTTC
>DAOUWQ010000268.1 GCA_030667035.1 Candidatus Heimdallarchaeota archaeon
AACATCAATGATTCCTATATATAGGAATTAAGTGAGGATTTATAACAAAAAATACCGATTTACATTCGGTTGATTAAAATGGGATATGAAAAAGTAAAAGACAATATCTATTTCTATACAGATCCAAACTTCTATGATGTAGTTGCGGGAGCAATTGAATTACCAACAAAACTGGTAATGATTGATACAGGAATAAATCTAATAGAAATCAAAGAATTCAGAGAGTGGGTAGAAAAAACCACAGGAAAGAAATTCGAGATTTTATTCATAACACATTTTCATGGAGATCACTCATTTGGCAATCAAGTTTTTTCGGACTGTCGAATTATCTCTCCAGAGATTCATCTTGAGTATATGAAGATGTTAAAAGAACATTTTACACCTGAAAATATTAAGAAAGAACAAAGTCGTTTGAAAGATCCTCGAGCTTTGGAAGGTATGGAAATTACTCTTCCCACAGAAACTTTTGAGTGGCAGTTTGAAATACAAGACGGTGATGTAAAAGTTATCATTAAACATACAGGGGGACATACAAGTGATTCTTCATATGTCTACTGTCCAAATTATAAGGTTCTTTTTGCAGGGGATAATCTTTTTGTGAATTCCTATCCCTATGGCGGTCACTCGAGTTGTAATCCTGAAACTTGGCTGGAAGTTTATAGAGAATTCTTAACACTGGATGTTGAAACCATTGTCCCTGGTCATGGGCCAGTAACTGATAAATCATACATTGAAAAAGAAATTACTTTTATGGAAGATTTCAAAGAAACTTTGAAGGAACTAGCATCCAAAGGTGTTGCCGAAGAAGAAATACTCGAAGAGTGTTTTCAGAAATTTTTACCACCACAAGAAACAGATAATGAAGATGATGTTCCATTTAGAACAAGTACTGTAAAAAGATGGTATGACCATTGGGTTAAGGGAGAAGAATAATCCTCTCCTTTTTTCATTTTTAATAGATATTTTGGATATTTGTTGTTACAAACTACTATAATCCAATACTCCTGTGTGCATTGTGATTTTCCACTCTTTTCCTATTTTTGAATATACTTTGCAAACTCTACCCTTCCAATGATTTTCCTTTCCTTTCTTATCAATCCAAAGAGTATCTATATCTACAACTGCGAAAGCAGCATCACCTTCATCAGAAACGACAATTTTCTTAGTTTCTCGTATATTATGCTCTAAATGATGCGTATCGAATAATTCCTGCCAATTCCTTTTCCAACGTTCGTAATTATACTTTCCAAAACCAAAAACCCATTCCATTGGATCATGCGAACGATTTGTTGCAGGCCAAGGCCAAACCATATCTTGATGGAATAGTTGAAGCAGAATTTCAACATTTTTTGTATTCCAAGCCTTTGTTTCTAGATCTACCATTCTTTCAATTTCTTTCTCTATAGCAATCATTTGTATTCCCCTCATAGCTTAAACATTCAATACGAATAATTTATTATCTTAGATGGTTTTTCTATTTAGTGGTGTTCTGAAAAATGCCTGTTGAAATTGATCATAAAGTCTGTGGATTCTGCTTAGGTTGTGCAATAATTTGCCCTGAGAGTCTCTACTATGTTGAGAATAATAAATTAGAGATTAGCGAAGGATGCACTGATTGTGGACATTGCATTGAATGTTGCCCCGTAACAGCGATTTCTGAGATTTGATTAATTGAAACTACTTTTTAAATCGTTTAAATTGAAAGAATGAGCATGGGTGATAAAATGACTGTTTCCGAAGGCGACCGTGTATTAGCAAATTGGCGTCAAGATGATTATTGGTATGTTTGTACTATTCAAGAAATAGATGAATTAAATATCAAAGTGATTTATGATGAGGGGACGGTTGAGATATTAACTATTGAATATATTAGACCGGTTGGAATTGAAAAAGGGCTCCCCATCGAAGGACGATGGCAAGGTGGAGAAAACTACTATCCCGGTTCTGTTATCAAAATAAAAGGTGAAAACATTAAAATTGAATATAGAGATGGAAAGAAAGAGTGGTTGCCAATAAGCTTGGTGCGTTTTTAACCTCTTTCGACCCACTTATTCTCTAGCTACTTTCTCTGTAATATGCGCATATTCTTTGTCTTTTAATGTAGGAAGCTAATACAGATACATTGGTAATTTACGGAGGATTAACAATTGGCTTTATTAACAGCATTAGGAATTATCGGTGTTGGTACGGTGATAGGTACATCCGCATTCCTATTTAGAAGGAAAACAAGAGATCATCTTCAAAATTTCGAGCAGAAAGAAGTGTTAACTTTGACGCTCAGAGGTTTACAAGATGTAGATATGATTTGCGATACAGTTTCCAGGGGTAATGTTGTTATTCTCGGAGTACGAGACCTTGCAAGATTGGATATGATCCGTCTCAAGCGTTCTATTCAACAATTGAAATCCTATACTAGATCCTATGGCGGAGATATTGTCGCTTTGGGTAAGGATTTTGTGGTCGTCGTTCCTCCCAATATGAAATTATCCCTTATCAAACGACTGCTCGAAGAAAATGAAGAATCGGATGATATTACTCCACCTGAACCTCCTACAGAGGTAGGCACCATATGAATTCAATCATTGCTAATCGAATCTACAATTTAGTTGCTGAAGATCCAGCAAAAATAGCAATTTTGAATTTACTTGCAGATGGACAATGGCATACAAGATTTGAGGTTGAATCTACTGCCAAAGATCAGCGTCCGACCGTAGGTCTTGTGGGCATTTGTATAATTCTTAAAGCATTACAAGATGCTGATGCAGAACTCTTTGAAATGTACGATAATGACTCTGGACGGTTCTATCGTTTGAACCCTCAAAGAGCATCCATGGTGAGAAAAATCGTCAATCACAAAATTAAGCATTCAAAAGAAGCACAAACATCTTCTGCGAAAGAATTCAAGAAATTCAAAGAACGATTTAAAACCACAAGAAAAAATGATAAAGATTATGATGAGGATCTAAAACAGTTTTTGTAACTTAATCCTCATTTTTTTGTTTTTATTTTTTAATTACGAGAAAGCTATTTGAATAAAGCATCTGTCATAAGCTTAACCAAAGAAGGATCCTTTTTCATTAGTTTTGTACCAAGTTGGATCTGTTTCCAACGACCTCGTATTGCTTTTATTAAATCTTCACCATCTAGGGCTTCAACGATGTTATTCATTTGTTCGTTGGTAATTTTATCTAAGATTTTACGTGCTTTTTTCCCCATACCAAATGAAGCACCATAAACTTTCTGCCAATAACCTTCATACTTCTTTCTCAAAAAGCTCTCACTAAAGTTCTCTTTTTCAAATGCTTCAACCAAAGTATCACTTATCATCTTCCCTGCTTCCATACCGTAAGCAATTCCTCCTCCCGTAAGTGGATTAACTTGTCTAGCGGCATCGCCAACCAGAAGCACTCTATCAGTAGCAAATTTATCCAATACCCCTCCAACGGTGATTGCACCGATGCGTTCCTCAATTATTTTTGCATTTTTGAAGCGTTTCTTCCCTTCCGGATGATTGAAAATGAAATCGTCAAGATATTCTTTGACAGGTTTCTTAGCAAAACCAACTCCTACACCAAGACCAACATTAGCGCAATCTTCCCCTTTGGGGAATACCCAAATATATCCTCGATGGACAAGGTCTGCACCAACATAAAGATCAAACATGCCTGGTTCTGGAAAATCTACACCAACCATTTCATAACCTACAGAAGTATCCAAATCGATAGGATCAATTGGTTCAGCAAGTCCAACGTCTCGAGCAACAGTACTATAAATTCCATCGGCGCCAATAACAACTGGTGCAGTATATGTAATCTCTTTTCCTTTATGCTCAGCTTGTAGAGTAACACCCTTGTCTTTGTCAATTTCTGTATGCAGTACTTTAGTATTGAGCTCAATTTCAGCTCCTTCACGAATAGCAGCAATGAGCATCTCTTTATCAAAAACTCTACGATCAACTACCCAACCCTCGCCTGTTGGAA
>DAOUWQ010000263.1 GCA_030667035.1 Candidatus Heimdallarchaeota archaeon
CGGTTCCCAGATATAACATCAAAAGTAGAAGTCGTTGACGTTTCTACGCCTGCAACCTTTATTCGATATACAAATAATTGGAAAGGCAGCTATGAAGGTTGGTTACCAAGTATTCAACTTTCAGGAAAAAGCCTAACGGAAACACTACCAGGATTGAAGGATTTCTTTATGGTGGGTCACTGGACAAGACCTGGCGGAGGATTACCTCCAGCAGCAATGTCTGCAAGAAAGATTGTCGGTATTATCTGCAAAGAAGATGGAAAGGATTTTACAACTACCAAAAGCTCGAATTAATTTAACAGAACTAGCACACATCAATACGAAATTTGGAGAAACAAGGACGGATATTCTAAAGTAAACAATTATTTTCTGAGAAAAAAGTAAAAAAAATTGGTTCCAGCGCGATTTGTACCTGTTTAGGTGATAACTCCAGGAGAAAATTCTATAGTTAATTAGTTGATTTGAGAAAAGCTATAAATAAATTGAGTCAAATATTACGCTGAAAGCTAATGAAGAAAATAAATTTAAAATTAAGCGTTCTTTTTCTGATATGTATCTTTCAAATTAGTTTTTTTAGTTCATTAAATTCAAATACTAATATAGAAAATTCACAAGAAGTATTTTACTGTGTTACTAATGATCAACGAAAAACAAATGGAATAGAGATAATTTCTCCTGAAAACGGAGAAGAAATAAAAGGTTCAACAACCATTCGCTGGTTGTTTTCATATCCATATTCATCAGCAGAGGTTATTTTAAGTAATGTTTACTATTCACCGGACTTAGGAACCAATTGGATTCAGATTGCTTATAATTCTCCAGACAGTACCTATGAGTGGAATACTAGTCTTTATGAGGAATATGGTTCGGATTTTAAAATTAGAATAACAGCATCTAGTAAAGATTGGATTGTTGATTTGCAAGTAATAAGTGAAGGTTCATTTACTATTGATAACAGAGGAACGGGTTCATATTGGTATTTGTATCTAATATTTTCTTTATTGTTGATTATAGTAGGCTCAATTTCTGGTTTATTTTTATATCGATTCCGCTTGCGAAAAAAGCATTCAGTTGATTTACATAAAATGGATCAAACTGAGAAGATTAAAGATCTAAGTCAAAAAGTGATAGTTGGTTTAGATAACATCAAAGATATACGCGGTTGGTCTTCCAAAATCTCAATTACCACGGGAGAAGTCATTACAAATGATAATGGGTCTATTGTTCAATATTTTTCAAAACCATTTCAAAATGAGTTAAAATCTGAAATAATTGGAAGAACAGTAATAGTGCTAATAGAAATTGCTTTTCAAAATCCTTCAGAAACTAATCCGATGAAAATAGCTAAAGGAGTTGGAATTCCACCATCAACTCTTTCAAAAGAACTCAAAAAATTAAACACCTTAGAATATATTGAAAGTCATATTTCGAAACACGTTCTAAGTGATGCACGATACAGAAATTATAGGATAACAAAAAAGGGTTTTGAGTTTTTAAATATCCTAAATATTGTTTTGAAGGACACTATACAAAAGGTCAAAACGAGAAATGAGTCCAGCTTCTCTATATAGGAATTCAAAGAGAGACGAATGTGAAAGAATGAAAGCTGAATGCAATTGAAAAATAGTCTCACTTATAAATGACAGATAATTCCCAAATAGAAACTACTTACTAACCTTTTATTTTTGATTTTCTTTGTATGAATGTTGGTTTAGTAGTATTAAGGAAAGAATGAATTTACGAACAAAAAAATTCTGAGGTATTAAATTGAAACAAAAGATCAAGAACTTTATGATTATTGGAATTATTATCCAAATGCTAACAATTTGCAGTTTCGGCTTGTATATAGGAAATGAAAGTTTGATTGTTAATGCAAACACCAATGAATACAATTTATACGTTAATTTTGTTGGTGAAGTAGATATAGGTGTTGGATATAAAATTAGAGTAGAAAATGATAGAGCATATGTGTCATCTAATAATGGAATTGAGATAATTGATATTCAAAATCCAATATCTCCATCAAGAATTGCTACTATTGATGAGGGAGAAATGGGTTTTGATGTAGAAGACAATATTATATTTACTTCGGACACAAATGGTTTGATTGTAATTAATGCAACAAATGCCAATATTCCTGAGATCATTGGAACATCAGATGCAGGGAATTGGGCATACAATATTAGAGTAAATAATACACTAGTTTTTGGTATAGCTTCAGGAGATATGGATATTTATGATATTAGTAATTTGAATAGTCCAGTAAGAGTAGGACAATATCTTGATACAGGCAGAGGAAATGATATCATTATCTTCGGTGAAACAGCCTATTACGCGGACCCTGATGAAGGGCTTGAAGTGATTAATGTAACAGACCCTTCCGACCCAGAGAAGATTAGAACTGTAAGTAATACATATGGTGCTTGGGATTTATACAGAAATAATGAACTGCTTTATCTTGGATGTCATGGTCTAGGTTTCAAAGTACTTGATATATCAAATCCAACAAATCCAGTTGTTATTAGACAATTCAATGACGGTGGAGAAGTTTATGGTGTTTGTGGAAACAGTTCATATGTTTTTCTTGGAGATTTACAAGAAGGAGTAGAAGTTCTAAACTATACAAATCCAACACAATTAGTTGAGGTGGCAAGCTATGTCGCAACACCACACGATATTGAATATCGTGGAAATTACATCTATTTAGCGGATCAAGATAATGGTTTTCTTCTCTTAGAATTGAGTAATACTGAAGTGGAATATTCCAATGATTTAAGCTTGTATTATGGGTTAGTAATCATTCCAATAGTGGTAATGAAAGTAATCATAGACTATAGAAAAAAAACAAAGGAAAAAGGGTTGAACAACTAACACTCTAGGAGCGAATGTACCATTGAAAAGAACAGTAAAAATAACATTAACAATTGCAATAACAGTAATTGTGGCATCATCTATTGTTGGAATATTAGCAGATTTTGCTTCAGCAGATACAAGCACCCCCTTACCTAGAAGTGGTCATGAAATGGTTTATGACACTGAAAATAATCAGGTAATTATGTTTGGAGGAGAGGTTAGTGGTGGTAACTTGGTTGATTTCGAAGCAACATTGATTTTTTCAAGTCAAAACCAAATGTGGACCAAACTTTCTGATATAAATTCTCCAGAAGGCCGAACTCATCATAGGATGGTCTACAACTCTCTTACAGGGAAAATTCTCCTTTTTGGGGGGATGTCCAATACAGAATACGCCCTATTTAATGACACTTGGGTATTTGATCCCATCACTGATGAATGGACAGAACTCCATCCTGCAAATTCTCCTTCTGGTAGAAGTGCACATGCAATGTATTTTGATCCAGAATTTAATGAAGTTGTTTTATATGGAGGTGTCACTTCCCCTAGCTCAGTTTCTAGTGAAATGTGGGTCTACAATTTTAATGCAAATAACTGGAACCAAATTTACCCTACTTATGGTCCTGGAGTGGGATATGGTCATTCGTTTGTATATGATGAGAATAAACAAGTAGGGGTATTTTTCGGCGGACGATTTGGAAATATGTACTTGAGGGATGATATTTGGTTCTTTAATCGGTCCTCAATCTCTTGGGTAAAGAAATATCCAACATCTAAACCTTTAGCGAGGTATTACACTGGTATGGTCTACAATCCAACAGATGCAAACTTTATCATGTTTGGGGGGGACAATGAAGATATTCCTCTGCGAGCTCTCGGTGATACTTGGATTTTTAGTGCTCAATCAAATGTTTGGTCAGAAATTGAAACTAGTACAAGTCCACCACCACGATGTAAACATGCTATGGTTTTCGACCAGTATTTAGATAAAGTAATATTATTTGGTGGGCTAGGAGAGAGCTTCTCTGTAACATATGATGATTTGTGGATTTATGACCCCATTACCATGTCTTGGAGTCAAGAGTTTACAATAGCAGCCTCTGCTCCGTTATGGATTACTCTTCTAAGCTTTGTTAGTGTGAGTTTTGTTTCACGCTTTTTA
>DAOUWQ010000336.1 GCA_030667035.1 Candidatus Heimdallarchaeota archaeon
ATGAAAATTTCACTGTATATCTTCTTTATTATGGGGAGAGAATAATCATACATTTCTCCCATATCAACATATGAGTCAGAATTTACATCCGCAGAGGAATTAGTTAGTGTTTGAGACCAAAAATGAGCAGATATTATACCTGTGAATTCATGTTCAGAGTAAAGCCATTCTTCTTCATCTTGAATAAATCCGATGGCGTATTCTGTCGAAGCAACACTTCCCATTGCATAGAAACTCTCGGTGCTTTCATATGCAGCTAAAGGTTCAATGAACTCGCTTGCATGACAAGCATCTATTAGTAGATACTTGTAGTTTGTTTGAATATCTAGAAAATAATCATGAAACCAGTAATTTAAATCAAGTATTTCTTTCAAGCATCCATACCCATGCGCTGCAAAGAAGAATATCACTACATCATTTTCATCAACTGTTTGCCTAAGCATCTCTATTTTTTCTTGAAGATTTGCGATAGTTATTTCTATATCACCAAACAAATAATAGAAACTTGATTCATCCCAACCAATAGTCATTAAACTATTTCTAAATTCAATTGCATTGCACATATATTGCCCCGGATTGTTTGAATTTGGTGCAAATTGATCTACAAGTAGAGCATAAGTTTTCACATTTCTTGTTAGTGTGCCTTGTGTGTCAGGAATTGACTGTAAAGTTGGCATTATAGTTACTAAGCACAGAAAGAGAACAAACCATTTTTTTATTGCTTTTAGTTGCATATATTGTCTCCTTACCCAATTATTCAGTTATAATACCAATTATTATTGAAAATTAAACCCATTTATGATTCTTGTATTGATTTACTATACTATTTTTGGTTTCAAATGGGTTTCAGTACCTTCCTTATACTTTCACTCAACCATTCTCTGAGATTGTTAAAAGGCAACTTGATTCTATACTATTCCTAGAACAAATTGAGTATGTTCACCGCGAAGTTATTGATTGAAAATCAATCGCTGACCGAGTAGGAACTGGCTCGATGTTTCGTTAATTACGGAGGAAAAAAAATGAACAAAAAAATCTTTATTGGAATTGCGCTCATTGGAATATTCTTGCTCCCAATTGGAAGTCAAATGGTTGCGGCAGATACTTCAATTGGCCATCAAAATGCTAATGGAATAGTAACAATAACGACTGGGAAAATGACTATCAAATTGATCCCTGATAGTGCTCACTTAATGTGGTATTATGGCAATCACTCAGATGCCGATGAAATGTTTAAACTTCAATTATTAAGAATTCGAGAATACATGGGAGACGATGCTACCCTTGATTCAATGACAGAGCTAGGTGGTTTGTCATACAATCTTGTTACTGAAGATTGGGACTATGAAATAGTTGAAGGCGATGGAGAATTAACCATTACTCTAAGTTTACTTGGATTAGCTAATGGTGCAAGTATCTATCTAATTATGCACGTTTACGAAGAAGACGAACCAATTGAAGGCAGTGATGCAGTAACAGATGGTTTAACCGAATTAAAATTCGATATCATCGTTGATGATTGGGCTTTCTCTCCAATGGCAAAAGGATATGCTATTCACTCTTACTTAACTGAAGTACAAAATAGACACCGAGTTCAAGTTAGAAATGGTACTGGAGCAGAAAATGGAAACACTACTAGAACTATGCAATTCGATAGTGATGATTCTGATATTCCAGCTGCTTATTACGAATGGGCAACAACTGCAGACATCTATAATTCAACTGAGCATTTAGTTGATACAATTGATGTTGGAGCTGCTTATTTTGATGATTTGATCGTCACACCAACTGATGTTCCAGGATTTGCTGATGGATTAGGGCATCTCTGGTTAACTTATCCAAATTATGGTGATGACTTTAAAATGGTTCATGATCCTACAATCGGAATAAATGTAGAAGCATATACCGCTCCACTTTATCTCCTACCAATATTTGCAGGATTGTTTACAGTAAGTGTTATTGCACTTGTCGTTAAAAAAAGAAAAGCATAATAAACCAAATTGAAGGATAATTATCCTTCTTTTACTCTTTTTCTATTTTAGAAGTTTTATTTTCAGAAATTTCGAATAGTAACTTTCAATATTTTCAGTAATAATTTTCAAGTTTCTGAAAAGTTATTAAAGTCTAAGGAATTTAGTACCATAATTTGATTATTGAGGTTTATTTCTTTGAGTAAGCAAATATTAGAAGACTTGAAAGAATTATCACAAATTGTAGGTGTCTCATCTCGAGAGGAACGAGTTGTTGAAGCAATCAAACAAAAAGTTGAATCTTTAGCAGATGAAACAAGAATAGATAATTTAGGAAATTTAATTGTTACACTGAACGGCACCAAAAAAAATGGTCCAGTATTAATGTTAGATGCACATACAGATGAAATTGGCTTAATGGTCAGGCAT
The DNA here is from genome assembly GCA_030667035.1 of Candidatus Heimdallarchaeota archaeon. Taxonomy (GTDB): domain Archaea; phylum Asgardarchaeota; class Heimdallarchaeia; order JABLTI01; family JABLTI01; genus JABLTI01. The sequence goes on from DAOUWQ010000336.1 coordinate 2,400, forward strand.
ATCTCTCCTAATGGTTTTATTTATTTTGCCAAAGTAGGTGGATTTGTTGACCTTATCTTTCCAAGCCAAACGGTTATCTTTATTCCTGAAGATAAAGCTCTCCCACCGGTGTACGGTGTTATTGGTATTAAACCACCACACCTAATGTCTGCAGAGGCAAGAAAAAAAGTTCCTAGTGCAGATAATTTAGCAGTAGATATTGGTGCTTTTTCTGAAAAAGAAGTACGAAAATTAGGCATTGATGTTGGAACAACGGGAACACTTGTAGGAGAATTCAAAGAGCTAGCAGGTGATCGTGTTTTAGGGAAAGCTTTTGACGATCGAACAGGTTGTGTTGTCTTAATTGAAACTCTCCGAAGGTTGAGCAAAAACAGGCCAGAGGGGACAATTGTTTTTAGCTTTTCATCTGCAGAGGAAGTTGGCGGTCGAGGAGCAACTACTGCAGCATATTCTATTGAACCCGATATAGCAATTGCCATTGAAAATACTACTGCAGCAGATACTCCAGGAGTTTGTGAACAAGACTGTCCTTGCAAACTTGAAGGTGGTCCAGCAATTACTGTCGCAGATAGATCATTAATTGTCAATAGCAAATTACTCGACAAACTAAGAGAGTTAGCAAATAAAAACGACATTCCTTGGCAATATAAGAAACCAATCTATGGTGGCACAGATGCCGGTAGAATACACATTGTTCGTGCAGGCATACCAGCAGGTGTTGTTTCAGTTCCTTGTCGATACATTCACAGTCCGATCAGCATTCTTTCGTTAAAAGATATTACCCGAACCTGCGATTTAATTGAAGCTTTTTCCAAGCATTTTCAAGAGTTGCTTTAAGCAAGCAATTCTTATCTTTCATTTTATTTTTCTATGGTCTATCTTGGTTAACGCTCTCTAAAAGAGTTTACTGTTAACGTTTGATTCGCTGCAAGTCCGTCCAACTCCGGTAAAGGAGGAACTTTCGTTTGACGTTTGGCTGTGTGTCGCAAAAAACTTTTCTCGAAAA
>DAOUWQ010000361.1 GCA_030667035.1 Candidatus Heimdallarchaeota archaeon
GTATATATCATATTATATTCGGACAAATCAGCGTGAACTAAATTAGCTTTTTTATAGAGTTTTCTCAGATTTACTAGTACTTCTTTGTAAGTTGCAGTAGGATCGTCTAGTACTTCTTCTTTCATTATTCGATACGGCAATCCTTTCTCACCGATGAATTCCATAACAACAACGTCTTTGAGACAAGCAATAGGCTTTGGAACGGTAACTTTGGCTTTCAGTGCTCGAGATAAATTCTTGAATTCTTTTTTAGCCCAAGCATATACAAAAGATCTTTGATCGCGTTTTATTCGATTAAATCTTGGATCGCCGATAATGTATATTTGTAACCCCTTGAAAATATTGGTTGATGTTCTATAGATTTTTACTGCTAATTCATCTCCTTCAGGAGAATAGGCATGGTAAACATTGGCTTCCTTTCCTGTTGAGATAACGCCTGTCATATATTCAATAATATTTCTTTTGCGTAAATTGAAGAGAGTTGTTCGTGTTTCTACATCTAGAACAGATTCAGCAACCTTGCGATCATCTGTATCTTTTGTTTTGACCTTTCTATCATCTACCTGCTTTATCTGCAGGTCATCTGCATTTCTTAATTCTCGATCAAAATCATTTGTTTCTTCGAGATCAAGCAGTGGCTTATCAAGCAAATCTTCCTCATCTTCTTCTTTTATTGCTTTCTTCTTCTTACTACCTTTAGAGGTAGCTTTTTTTGAGCTTTTCTTTTTATTAGCTTTAGAAGATTTCTTTGAAGACTTTGTCATATATTCTTACATCCTTCTTTCGAAGATAAACTTTTCTCAAAATATCTTAGTGATGTAAGAACAACAACCATAGATGATAATAGAAAAACAAGAATATTTAATTAATCTAATTTTATATAACCATTCTTTTCAAGCCAATTTGCTTGATTGTGATTATAACGATATACTAAATCAGCTCTCGTATCTTCTTGTAAGCCATACCAAGGCATTACACTTACAATATCATTTTGTCTACACCAAAGTCTCTTTCGATATTTACCTGGAATTCTAACAACTCTTGTTAGACCATCGTTACATCGTACTTGAAGACGATCTGCTCCTAGAATCTGTGTAACAATACCGAGTTTTTCACCGGTCTTTGGCATTCTCACTCTAATATATTCTGTTTGACCTGTAGGACCTGTTATTGGAATTGCTTTCGAATAGACAGCTCCATCGTCTCTTCTTTTTCTTCTTCTGTTTCCACCTTTTTTTGGCTTAGTTGATTTTTTTTGACTTAAAATATTCACTTTCCTTTTGTGTTAACTAGAAACAAAATGCTATACACTCACTAAAAAGTCTTTGTATAACAAAGCAAGGTTCTTCTTTAATAAACTAACAAAACTAATGATTCACTTGTACTGTATTCTGAATGATTTGAGGAAAAAATGGCAGTTTCTATCGACAAAAATTGAAACTATGTATAAAAGATTCAATGTGAAAAAATTATTATATAGCTTATTTGGATTATGTACAAGTCAAATACAGTGAGTTTAAAATAATAAAAGGGGACTGTATTAATGCAAAGGGAACAACACAATTCGAATGAGAATTCAGAGAGAGAGAACGTTTATCTTTGTAAAATATTGCTGTTTACTAAAGATGCACGTAAAATTGCTGAACAACTCAAGCCTCTTTCAGAGAATTCTGTGAGCACAAATTGCCTCCATACAATAGGAATGTATCCACTAGTAGAACATGTTCAAACTCCACTAGGAACTCTTTCTATGTCTATATGGATAATTAACACAGAAGAACAATTTGCGCAATTTAGAATGGGATATTATTCCGGTGCATCACAATCTATTATTTTATGTAATAATCAAGAAGAATTAGATAATTTCGAACAATTATATCTGATGTCTCCCACAGGAGTACCAACAACAATTTTGTCAAAGACTGATAATGACAATGAAACTCCAATTGATCAAGAGAATTTCCTATTAACAAATGATGCAATATTAGAAAACCAGGGGCGAGTTATAAGCTACCGAACTATACCTGATATACAGTCAATTAGATCAATTTTCAGAGATATTGGGAATAAAATATCTGACGATATTGCTTCTGGAGAATATCATACTTTTACTCCCGAGCTAGTTACTCCATCCAATATTTATAGATTTTATAACAAGAAATCCTTTGACAAAGTACAACAATTAGTTGGCAATCTTGGGTATGAGCTTAACGATCGAGGTATCGTAACTATCACAAGAACTGAATTTTCCTTTGAAGTTGATTTCTATCGAAATCAAGTAACTGCGTTCATAAGTAAGTGCTTACTTTGTGAAAACAAGTGCAAGCATTATAGAAAACTCTGTGTAATTGAAGAAGATCAAGGATACTCGAACAAAATACATTTTGATAATCTCCGTGCATTAGCAATATTGTACTCGATCCATGATGGCGATTTTGAGAAATTAGACGGTTGAACTGAAAAAGAAAATATTGATTTCCAGCTTCAAAGATTGAGAAAGCATTTCCAAGGTAATTGCAATTTCGAGCAAGAAGAGAGAAAATTCCAAAAGCAACTGCTAAAAGTCATCAAAAAAAGTAAAAAACAATCAAATTGATATAAGCTGTTGTAAAAAAGTTTAATTCAAGTATTTTTATTCATTCACAAAGTGTCTTATAGATTGAAGACTAGTGTTTAAAAGTTTGTAAATGTAAAACGGTGAAATGAATGAGTATACAAAGAGAAAATGTTATTCCTTTTATTATTGATTCTCGAGATGCATTAGTTCCAATTGAGGCTGAGTTAGCTTTTGTTGTTGGAGTAGTAGGAGATAAAATAAAAAAAAGAGGGTTATTTAAAAAAGCAAAAGAACGATTAACTCAAGTATCAAAATTTTATTGGCGGTTAACTGTAGATACCTTCGCCCAACGATTAATTTTGGTTGATTCGTTAGGATTGTACGGTGGTGGTACAGGCATTCAAGATTTACCTCTGGCAAACATTGAAGCGCACTTAAAAGCCTTGAATGATGCAACTACATTAAATGGATTCACAAATAGTCTTAGTGAGGCAAATAATACCCTTGTGCTCTCCACAATAGATTATCTCGTTTTTGATCAACATTTCACCAAAACAACACTTGATTTAGCAAGAAACAAATCTAGCGAAGACATGATTGATACGCCATTAATTTTACCTTCGTTTGAGGATACTATTAACAATGATTTTCTTGAGTCTCAAACAGAGGCAACCCGGTTACAAGAAATTCAAGAGATAAC
>DAOUWQ010000168.1 GCA_030667035.1 Candidatus Heimdallarchaeota archaeon
AATCTTATTTTCTTTTAAATCAGATATAAAAAAAGGAGAAAAAAATTTAGATTTTATGAGCATCTAAATCTTTTATTAAGAATGATAATACTATGCCAACAACAAAGAGTACAGTAATAATTATAATGTTGATGAACATTAGATTTCCACTTAGGTCAAAAGCATCTGTTACCATTATGAAACCAAGTAAAACAATTCCGACTAATTGTCCAATCCACATCATAATACCATTTGATGTTTCTTCGGGAAGGGGGTGAGTTAATTCCGCCCCGTAAGTTAATCCAACTGGCAGTGCAGCAATTAAAAAGAGCCCTGCTAAAAATGAAATAACGTATCTCGCTATGTCATTTGTAATAAAGTAGAGCATTGGTATTAGGATTGCTCCTGCAATCATAGACATTATTATGAAAAGCTTTCTTTTCTGGAAGTAATCGGATAAAGATGAAAATACGATTGCACCAACAATTCCTCCGCCAATCATTAATGCACCAATAATTCCCGGTTGCGGATCATTCATTTGGTACCCAAAGATAACATCAAGGACAGCTGATATAGCATTAAATACTCCACCTCCAACTGCTACAATTACAAAGAGTAAAGTGAAATCTCGTTTCTTAAACATAGACTTTGTTCCTTTTACTGCTAGAGCTTTTGTTTTATCAGCGTAAGCATTTGGAGGAGTAGGTGGTTTATTTCGCACAAATATCAAGTAAAGAACCATAGATACTAAAGCGACTATACCAAAAATCCAAGTTATCCATGTAATTGCTACATCTATTCCATAAGATTTCACAACAAGTGGTGGTGTAAGAAAAGCGATTAAAACACCAATAAACAATGATATTGTGCCTAAGCCTGTTGCCAATGTTTTTTCACTTTGAGGGAACCAAGAAGCTGCAAGTTTGGTAAAGGAGTTCATAACGAATGGTTGACCTATTGCACACATTATTTGGAAAAATAATAACAACCAATAGTTTGGACCCATTAGAGCAAATACTCTCAGGAAACCAAAAACACCTGTAAGAATTACACCTATACCAGTACCCCATTTTAATCCAAGCTTATCAATTACCCAACAAGCTAGAAAATTAACTGGAATATATACAACCATAAAAATTAATGCAAGTAAAATAATCAATAATTCATCGACAGCAAAAAAACCAGCAGATTCATCAATTATTGTTCCATAGGTAACCCAAACTAATTGTGTTACTGCACCAACGAACATAAAAAGTATGAGAACAACCCAACGATATTTGTAAGATTTATATTCTGATACTTTAGTTTCAGTATCTTCTTCTGCAACAACGATATTTTCATTTTCATCCATTGAAATCTATTCTCCTGTTTGTGTTTATGCCAAAACTTTGTTAACTCAGTATTGAAATTAAAAAAGATTCCCCCCAAAAAACAACGATTTATGATAAAAAGAAATAAATTCTATTATTTCTATCTCTTTGCTTTTTCTTGAGAGTCCCATAATAATGTCATATACATTTTTCCTTTGATAAAAGGTAATTCTTTTATTATTGGAGCATACATTTCTCTATAGGATAAAGTAATTTATTTCCGCTTGATGATACCGGAGGAAAAAAAGACTTTGATTTCAAGAAAGAAGAAAACAACATTTTTGACTTTATTATTTATTCTTTTAGCTGGGAATATTTCTACCTTTATATTTGCTGCAGAAGATACTCAAGCAAAAGTACCTCTTGGTGGAAGTGGTGGATTAGACACTCAGGGATATTATTACTCGCATTGGAATGAAACCATTACCGTTGGAATGGACGGATCACTACTAATTGTTGAGGAGATGACATTTAGATTAGATCCAGGTTCTTATGGCTTTGCTTTTAGAAATTTAAATTGGAAACTTTTCGATAATGTAAATAGTTGGAATATTGAATCGGGAAACAATACACCTAGTATTACCTATTACAAGATGGAAAAAACATCAGAGCAAATAGAGTTTTACTGGGAATTTTCGAGAGATTATTATTCCTCTCCAACTGAACTTACTTTTATTTTGACCTACAATGTATCATCAGCAATGGATCTACGGGGAGAACGAGATAGAGTATATTGGAATGTTATTGGAGATGAATTTGAGGTGCCAATATATGATATTACTACTTGCGTTATCTTTCCTCAAGAGTATGCATTAGATGATGTTCGATCAACAACATATTATGAGGGAAAAGATCCCGGGGATGATACTGGAACCAAATCAAATGTCGATGGAAAAACTCGAGTAACTTTTCACCAAAGTTCTGTCAATGCATATGAAACTTATACAATTGATACTGACACTCCACCAGCAGGAATAATTATGCCCTTTAGTTGGAGAGTGTATCTAAATACAAATTGGTATTTATGCATTGCATTTGGATTCGTACCTGTAATACTCTTATTTGGATTACTCTTTCTTTTGAAGGGACTTGATCCAAAAGTAAAAAACATTCCAACATTGAATGAAGTTACTTTCAAAAAATGCATCCAATGTGGCTATAAAGATGCTCGGAAAATTAAGTTCTGTCCGTTGTGTGGTGATGATGTTAAAATAGTAAATGAAATTGGACCACCTAATAATCTAAGCCCTGCTGAAGTAGGAACGTTATTGGATGAGAAATTTGATAAAATAGACTTCGTTGCTGAATTCTTTTATCTTGCAGAAAAAGGATATTTGAAAATTATCCAAACCGACGAGTCAAGTGAGATTTATTTCCAAAGAACCGAAAAAGAAGCTTATTATGGAGAATTAACTAAATTTGATAAAAGTATAATTAGATTCATTGAAGATTATTCTTATGATACTCTTTGGTTTAAGGATACAAGCGATAAGGCTGAGGAAATTCCAGTAGAAGTAATCTCACTATCAGTAATAAAAACAAAGGCAGGAACGCTTTGGAAGAATAAAACAGATGTTTACAATAAATTATCTGGAGGAGATTCTCCATACTTTACCAAAAACCCTGAGAAAATTAGAGGTAAGTATTCAGGTTATGCAATAGGTGTTGGCGTATTAGGATCTATGGCTTTCTTTATAGCTTCCACATTCTTTCTCATTAATGGATTAACTTGGGTTATTGCAGGAGTAATAGCCGCATCTTTCATAGGTTTTCTTTTATCATATAAAATGCCAAAATTAACAAAAGAAGGAGCGAAAATGAAAGCAAGTTGGCAAAGCTATTTGCAATTAATACGTGGGCAAATGCTTGGATTCCCTGACCCATATGAACAATTTAGCTTTTCAATGGATCATTTCTCGTATTTACTAATCGACCCCAAATTCGATTTACCGCATCACCTAAAGTATATTGCGAAAAAAATACCCGATAATCCTCCCCCCTCAAACTATCATTATACCGCACCGTACTGGTATTATTATCCTAGAATCTATTTACCAATACGTCCTGGTATGACTCACAGATCAATAACAGGCTTCGACAGTCTTGGTAGAGGGTTTGAATCAATGGTTACCGGAATAAGCAATTTAGCTGAAAGTCTACCCACTGCAATATCTAACATGGCTGAAGGATTAACTGGAGCAATTTCTAGTATGAGTGAAGGTTTCACTCCTCCATCTTCAAGTGGTGGCAGTAGTGGTTTCGGTGGAGGCTTCAGTGGTGGCGGAGGCGGCGGTGGCGGTGGAGGAATTGGTTAACTCCATCAAAATCTGTTTGAAATAAGGTTGCTTTTGGGTGAACGCCCAAAACTTTTCCTTTTCTCTAAAAAGGTGCTATGAAAGAGGAAGTAATTATCTACTCTTCTTTCTTCTCTTCATCTTGACTTTTCTTTTTCTTCTTAGGTTCTTTTTTGATAGGTTTTTTCTCTTCTTTGACTTCTTCCTTTTCTTCTTCACTCTCTTTCTTATCGTCGATCTTCTCTTTGTTATTTTTCAAATATTGATTCGCAATCCTTTTATCAAGAGTTTCTCTTTCCAAATCTTCACTATCAACAACAACTGTATTCAATTTTTTATCTGCAAAAGTTTGAATGATTGGACTTTTGTTCATAAAAATCATTCCCAATCCACCAAAAAGTTGCATATCAACAAAAGAAAAGATGAATCTTTTGAAACTTAGTAAAAGATCATCATTAGTTAAAAAGTAGAGTTCACCACTTTGAGAGTCTGCAATTAACATTAAGCGGATTCCCAATGCTTTTTTACCAATTGTTAAGCCATTTGTTCTAATAGGCCAATAAATAAAGTATGCAGAAGAAGCTAACGCTGCTACAACACTCATTAGAGGCCAGAAGATGTAGAGTAAAACCTCTAGGGCAGGTTTTGTTGAAAAGATGAAACTTACATGGAACGCAAATGGTAAAGCCAAACATACCAAGACGATTAAATCAACGATGAAAAAATCAATAATTGTAGCTAGTATTCTATCAGAAATAGTTGCTATAGGTTCCTTGATTTTAATAATTTTTTTTTCCTCACTCATATTTAACTCTCCAATTAATAGGTGATTCAAGATTATTAAATGAGTAACATTTTAAAACAATTATCTAAGGTAAGAAAAAGAAAAAATGAAGGAAAAAGTAAAAGAAATTACTCAGTCCTTGGTTTTTTTAGGGGTACTAAAGACTCGTCAACTTGAACAACAATAGTTTTGCCCATTTGATCTGCGAATCTTTGTCTATTTTTGTTATTGGTAATAAAGTACCATGCGATTAATCCGAAAGCTATTCCAGCCTCAATCCAACCAATAAGGGCACGTACAATTACTTTACCCATATCACCTTCAGTAATTGGTCGTAGAGTCCATTTAGCCTCATCCTCAATTAGCATAAGCTTGATCTTTTGCATCTTTTTACCGATTGTTTGGCCATCATTTTTATAAGGCATCCAAACGAAGACGAAAAACATAGCTGCTAAACCAAGAGCATAAAGGGCTAACCCTAGTAACCATCCTAACCAACTAATAA
>DAOUWQ010000348.1 GCA_030667035.1 Candidatus Heimdallarchaeota archaeon
TTAACAACAAATGAAATTTTTGAGTTGATAAGAAAAGTAATGCTAGATCCTACACGGGTTGCTATCTGGTTTGAAGTATTGAGAAAACCAGGTATCACTGCTAAAGAATTAATGAATATCATATTGATACAAAAAACAGCCATGTATTATCATCTAAAATTACTAGAAGAACATTCTATAATTAAAATCAAAAGAAGTGAGGGATTAAAGCATTATTATATACTTTTGAATTTCTTCGACCTCTTTAAAGCAGATAAAAAGGAACTTGAAGGTAAGGAAAGAGAGTTTAGAGTTTTCTCCTTATTAATTGCTAATAGTTTGATGCAACGAGAAATAAATCAATTAGAGATGATGTCAGATAGTCAATTCAAAGAGTCTGAGAAAACTCCAATTCATAAAATCGGTATGTGGTTTTGTACCAAAGAAAAACTAGAAAGGATAAAGCAAGAATTTTCAGCCCTATGGAATAAAATCAAAGAAGTAGATGAAAAGGAAGACACTCAAGAATCCATAATAAATGCAGATTTTACTTTCTTTTGGGGTCTTGCGGATTTCACCTAGCTAAATTCATCTTTTATTCGATACAAGCTATTGCATTTATTTCTATTAGACAACCAAAATGAAGTGTATTTGTAGGAACGATTGTACGAGCAGGTTTGTGATCACCGAAGAATTTAGCATAAATCTCATTAACCTTAGTCCAATACTTTACATCAGATACAAAGATTGTCGTACTAAGAATTTGATTTATACCACTACCAGCATCCTCTAACACCGATTTGAGTTTTTGTAAAACCAATTCAGTTTGTTTCTCAATTGTTTCCGGTGGTGTTTTTGAACCTTGTAAGATGGGCAATTGTCCTGAAACATATATTATACCATTATGAATTACTGCTCGAGAGTAGTGAGCGATACCGTCTTTATTTTCAACAAATTCCATACAAAACGTCTCCTAACCAATGTTGTAATTGATTCTATTCTTAATAATCGTTTCCAATAGGTAATGAACCAGGTTAAAGTATGAATGAAAACATCAGATTTCAAATGGAAAGTTAAATAAGACTGAATGACAAAAACAACATTTGATAATACCGACATAATGTAGGGGTCGAAAAGTAATGATTACAATTAAAGAGATTCTGAAGGAACTGGAAACTGCAAATTCTAATACTAAACAGTGTGCAATTATTTGGGAATTAGGAAATATGGGCTCTAAAGCAGAGAAAGCTAGCAGTAAGCTCAGTGAAATTTTGAAAAAAGATACAGATTGGCGAAGACGCTCTTTTGCTGCTTGGTCCCTTGGTAGAATAGGTGGTAAAAAAGCTCAGAAAACTTTGGAGAGCATTGCAAAAAAGAAAGAAGAAGATGAAATAGTACAACATGGTGCAAAGTGGGCACTCTATTGGTTGAAAATTAAATTAACATGTGTTCCTACAGATGGTCCTTGTACTCTAGAAGAACTGAAAGCTCTTGAAGGCAACAATTCTGAAAGAATTACTCATCTTTAATCAGAACTTGCTTTGAGAGAAAAATTGTAACCCGATTGCGTTATCTGTTCCAAGAATAACTGTGAAGCCATTTCTATCGCCTTGTGTACTTCATCAGTATTGTTTCTTTTGAGACTTTCAGCACCATTCATAATAATCTCGGCTATTCTTGGTAAAATTCTTACAAGTCTTGATAACTTATCCACAGGTTCTTTTGATTGTCGAGCATATTCTAAACTTTTTATTGCTGTTTTAGCCTTTTTCTCAGCTAAACTGTGATCATTAGCAATAAGAGCATTAAGTGATTGTTCAACCAGTATAAGAGCATCTCCTACTAATACCTTAGTTTTATCTGAGAGATCCTTAAAGTGAACATTTGAAGTAGATATCTCTTGATAAAATGACCCCAACAATGATTCCTTAGGATCGATTTTCTCTGGTTTAACACGTTTCTCTACAGTTTCATCTTGTATAGGTAATGGAAAGTCTAAATCTTCTAAGCCTTCTCTAGTTCCAAAAAAGCTCTCTACAAGCTCGGTTGTTCCTTCATATTGACTTAAATTGACATGGGTGTCATTTTGGAGAGCAGCAGCATATTCTCCTTCAAATGCTTCAGCAAAATTAGTCAGAAGCTTGGAATGGATTGGTTTATCTTTGTAAACTAGAAGAACAGCATCACCAAAATTTCCAGGGTAGATCAATAGTGTTTTGTCTCCAAATTCCACTTTCTCTACCTCTGCTTTTGCTTTCATACCAATTATTTCCTCAAGTATTCCGCGTATTCCGCTCATTGCTCCTCCAAACAATTGTTCATCAGTAATTATTTCATGAGAATACGGAACAAATACTGTTGTTAGACCCGATTTCAATACATATACAACAACAACTAATTCATTTTGCCAACCAATATTGCTTATGGGTTTTCTCAGAGATAGTGAAAGAACAAAAGCAAGCACCACTGCAAGAGAAGCACCAAGTATTATGTATAGAAATGAATTATTTGGTTCTACTACAGTTGTAGGTGTTGTTGGAATTTCAGCTGCTTTAAGTGACAGAGAATATACTTCACTATTACTATTTCCAGCAACATCTCTGAAAGTAAATATTAGTGAATAGTTTCCTATAGACAAATCATTGAAGTCCAATTCTATTTCAAATTGGTGAATCTCTCCATGAGAGCTAGCATCATTACGAACCATTTGAAATGTTTCATCATAACCTTCACCAACAACAGCTATACTTACAAAACTCATACCATTTGCTTCTTGTATCAGTACAGTAAGATTATAGATATTTAGTCCAGAGTCATCATTCCAAATTAACTCATTTGTTGAATCGCTCAGTAAAGTATCGCCAAGGATAGGAGCTTGCCATTCCCAAATTTCGGGATTCTGTTGATCTATAATAACATCAAAATTTTCCTTAGTCTCACGAATAGCTCTGTCAATAACAGATATTGAGATATTATGAGCATCCACTATGCCCAGAAAATCACTTTCAGTGATATTAATTAGTATCCAAAAAGGTGTAGTGATATATTCAGTTCCATAATCGGCAGTGTAAACATTGATACTTCCATCTGTGTAAATGCTAATGGATTTTACACCTATCCTTGGATTAGTTATAGTTAAATTGAACTGAATGTCATAAACATTTTGAATGCTTATTGGTTCTAAAGTAGTTGTGAAGTCAGGTGCTAAAAGAGCTATCTCAATCTCAATAGTATCACTTGCTATGTTTCCTGCGACATCATAAGCCCAAATTGTTAGGTTATAAAAACCATCTAAATCAGTTAAATCCAATATGTGACTTACTGCTGAGGAGTCCTTAA
>DAOUWQ010000033.1 GCA_030667035.1 Candidatus Heimdallarchaeota archaeon
AAAGATTTCTCAGTTCTCTTGTAAGGCAAAAATACCCCTAAACATCGGTCTTCACACTGAACTGAAAACCGCTAAGCGGCAATCAAATTGCTCTTTAGATTAGACCGAGTCCCAATGTCCTTAATCAACCAATCCCTCATTAGATTGAATTGTTATGGATTAAACTTTTCATTGGAAAGCCTTGAGGGATTCCAAGGAAGATTTTTGCTGAAGACAACTCAATAAGATAAATTCAACATATAAGTTGATTAAAAGGAAAGGTGCAAAAATGTCCCACGATTCCGGTGAAAGAAGACAATTTATTGATTTAGAGAAGAAAGCTCTTGTGAGATATGTCCTAAGAAACCAAAAGTTTGAGATCATTGTTGACCCGGAACTGGCTTTAGATTATAAGAAAGGTAAGGAAATTCCTCTTTCTGATATAGTTGAAAGTTTTATCGTTTTTCACAATGCTTCCAAAGGTGCGAAAGCTTCAGAGACGATTTTAGAACAAATATTTGAAACAAATAATCCTGAAGAAATTGCTACAATTATCCTCAAAAAAGGTGCATTACAGCTTACACAAGCTCAAAGAAAACGTTTACTCAAAGATAAAGAAGATGAAATTATTAATTTCATTCATATTCATTGTGTAAATCCGCAAACAAATAAACCTCATCCCCCTGCACGAATTGAGGCTGCGATGGATGAAGCTGGGGTTCATATTGATTATAATCTAGCCCCCGAAATACAAGCTAAAGACGTTATCAAACAAATTCAAACGATCATTCCAATTAGATTAGAATCCGTTGTCTTAGCAGTTAAAGTTACTCCTGATTTTACAGGACCAGCTTTTGGTATTGTTTCTGGTGCAGGTCAACTCATTGAAGACCAATGGGGTGATGATGGCGTTTGGTATGCAAAAGTAGAAATGCCCTCCGGCAAACAAGCAGACTTTCTTGATAAGCTAAATGCTTTAACTAAAGGTAAAGCTGAAGTGAAGATAGTTGAAAGAAAAACAGAATGAATAAAATAACAATTATTAATTATTCAATGTATGGAGAAAAAAAAATGCCTATATTAATTCAAGATAGATCCATGGTTACTCCTGGCGAAGTTATCGCTGAAGGAGACTTTTCTATTGGATCTCATGTATATAGAAGAGAAAAGAAAATCGTTTCTCAAGTAATAGGTCTCGTAACAATAAAGGAAAACTTTGTAAGTGTTGTTCCTCTCAAAGGAAAATACTTGCCAAGAGTTGGAGATCTTGTTATTGGAAAAGTAACTGATGTTTCTCTAAGTACTTGGATAGTGGACATCGCTAGTCCATATCATGGTGTAATGAGAACCTCGATTTCTTTAGCTCGAAGATTCGATCCAATTAAAGATCAGACAAGAAAAATCTTCGATGTTGGTGAAGTAATCGTTGCTAAAGTTTTCTCATTCGATCGAACACGCGATCCAATGTTAACTGTTAGACCCGACAATCGTGGTGGTGGAAACAGCCCCTATTTAGGCAAACTTGTAGGTGGTAGAGTAATTGATGTTAGCCCCTCCAAAATTCCTCGTTTAATTGGTAGAAGAGGAAGTATGATATCAACAATTAAGCATTTTACAAACTGTAAAATGATTGTTGGTCAAAACGGTCGTGTCTGGTTTAAAGGAAATAACTTTGAAGATGAGTTGTTAGTTTTACGAGCAATTGAGAAGATTGATCGCGAAGCTCATACTACTGGGTTAACTGATCGAATTAAAGAATTCCTAGAAGAGGCAAAAAAGCAAATGACCTCACCTTCTAAGGAAAAAAAATCCGATAAGGAGAAAAGATCAGAAAAAAAAAGTTAAGCTAATTAGGTGAAATTTAATGGCCAAAAATAAAGAAGAAACTGTGTTAATAACCAAAGATGGTATACGACATGATGGTCGTAAAAGAGAAGACTTACGAGAAATTTCATTTGAAGTAGGTGTCTTAGATAGAGCTGATGGCTCCTGTCTAATCGAATGGGGACGAAATAAAATATTAGCTGCAGTATATGGACCTCGTGAATTGCATCCAAAACATATGCAAATGCCAAGTCAAGCATATATTCGATGTGAATATAGGATGGCAACATTCTCTGTTCCTGATAGAAAAAGACCTGCACCAAATAGAAGAGAGAAAGAAATTTCTAAATTGCTTGGTGAAGCTTTGGATCCAGCATTATTTACTTATCTCTATCCTCGTTCAGTAATCGACGTATTTATTGAAGTATTACAAGCAGATGGTGGCACAAGATGTGCAGCAATTACAGCCGCATCTCTAGCATTAGCAGACGCTGGCATACCAATGAGAGATTTAGTTTCTGGAGTTGCCGCTGGCAATCTAAGTGGTAAAGTAGTTTTAGATCTTGATGATATTGAAGACAAAGAAGGTGAAGGCGATTTACCAATTGCTTATCTTCCAAACCTAGAGAAGGTTGTTCTTTTACAATCTGATGGAATATTCACCCCAGATCAATATAAAGAAGCCTTAGACATGCTTGTTCCCGCCTGTAAGAAAGTCTATCAATTACAACGAAAGGCTATTACTGACAAGTACTCTCAAATAAATGATGCTGTCCAGAAAGATATAGACGCAGAAGCAAAAGCTAAACCAGCAAAGGACAAGAAGAAAGCTGATGAGTCTAAAGCTAAAGACGACAAGAAAGACAAGAAGAAAGCTGATGATGGAAAGAAATCAAAAGCTGACAAGGAAGACAAAAAGAAGAAAGGCTTAAAGAAACCTTCCAAAAAGAAAGATGATAAAAAACAAGCTTCTAAAGAAAAAGAAGCTAAAAAGGACTAAATAGGGAGGCAAATAAACATGACAAAAAAAGGTCTCATTAGTGTAGTAGAACGTGAACACATTCTCTCATTATTAAATCATGGTAAAAGAACCGATGGACGATCCTTCAATGAATTCAGGAAGATACAAATTATCCCTGGATATGTCCAAAAGGCAGAAGGATCCGCAATCGCAAAAATTGGCAAAAGCAAAGTTATTGCTGGTGTAAAAGCTCAAATGGGTGCACCATTCCCTGATACACCAAATAAAGGAGTAATTACTACTACCGTAGAATTAGTCCCAGTAGCTGCTCCTGAATTTGAGTCAGGTCCACCTCGTGAATATGCCATTGAACTCGCAAGAGTCGCAGATAGAGCAATTCGTGAATCTGAAGCAGTTTCAAACGAAGATTTGGTAATAATACCAAGTAAATCTGTTTGGATTCTCTTCATTGATATCTATGTTTTAGATCATGATGGAAATCTCTATGATGCTTGTGAATTAGCTGCTTTAGGTGCTCTATTAAATACACAAATTCCGGATGTCAAAATAGTTACAAACGAAAAAGGTGAAGAAGTGGTCGAAGTTCTTGAAACAACTCACCCACTAGTAATGAAACATACACCTATTAGTTGTACTTTCTCAAAAATTGGTGATAATATTATTGTTGATCCAAATTATGATGAAGAAAGCATTCAAGACACTCGGCTTACACTTGCTTTTACAGAAGAAAACAAGATTTGCTCCACTCAAAAAGGCGAATCCGGATCCTTTTCTGTAGAAGAAATTAAAAAGTGTATAGATATTGCAGCAGAAAGAACGAAAGACATAAGAAGTCAACTAGATAAAATCGTTGACCCGCAAGGATACCCTTGGTCTGAGGAATCTTCCTAAGACCAAATTATTCCATAAAAAAACCAAGAGGTTAGTATATCAATGACACGAAAAACAAAGAAAGTCGGTTCAACAGGTCGTTTCGGGCCTAGATATGGTTCACAACTAAAGAAACGTGTCCTAAAAATAGAGCAAGGTATGCACGCTGCTCATAAATGTCCTAACTGTGCTAGTCCTAATGTAAAAAGGAAATCAGTAGGCATTTGGACCTGTAAGAAATGTAAAGTAAGCTTTGCAGGTGGCGCTTGGGTTCCAATAACTCCAACAGGAAAATCGGCTTCAAGAACAACAATTAGTTTAGAAGAACAACGACTCGAGAAATCCAAGAAATGAATGAACGAGAAATTTCCCCCTATGAAAAATTTATGTTAACAACCTCTAGGAAACCTAGCCATAGAACGCGCTCTTTTGCTCGTGATTTGGTTACGGTCATTCCTTGGTGTTTTCATTTTACCAGAGGTTCATGCAGTCTGAAAGACTTAGCTGAAGAGTTAACTAACTTAGGTATCAATAGGTTGCTGATTCTACACGAGAAAAAAGGAAATCCTAGCCTCATTAAATTCTACAAACTAGTAGATGAGAAAATAGAAGAAAGAGATTATCGTGTGAGAATTAAAGGGATTAGTCTTGGTCGAGAACTAAGAAATGTTAGATCGATTTTTACTTCTGAATCTAAATTTAGTGTAATCAATCAATCACAATCCGATTTTGGTGAACAACTTTACACTATGTTATCATTATTTTTTGACTTTGAGCGCACAAGAGAGCTGCCCTTGGATACAAATTTTAAGGGAATAGCTATTCTATATTCTGATACATCTGAAGGACACATCAATTTAGTTTTTCAACAAATAGAAACGAAGAAGATGATTGGTCCAAGAATAACTATATCAGATGTCTATTTAGGTAAGAAAGGTGAAGCTATTAGATCATTGATGGATCTAATTGGTATTGGAAAAAGAAGAAGCCAATCAAAGAATTGATTGTTATGCTTCTCTCTCATTAAAATTTTACAATTGTTGGGATGAATTTGGTCGATATTCGAACGAATAAACATTCATTTGATTTCACTTCTGAATTAGTAATCAAATCATTATCTAGTAAGGAAATTACCGCCATTCATTCTGCTATCTATCCTGAAACACAAGTTGAAATAAGTACAAGAGGAAAAGCAGAGATATCTATCGAAGACGATAATTGCTTACGGATGGTTTTTTCTGCAATAGATTTTATTTCATTGCGTGCAATGGTTAGCTCATATTTGAGATGGATTGATGCTGCAATATCCTCACTAGAAGTCATTTAAGGTATTTAGAAAACCTTAGCGCGAAAATGCTTAAAGAATTCTAACAACCAACAGTGTGAAAAGACTTTTAATATAAACCAAATCGAAATACTCAAAAAGAAAGCAATTCTTAATTACAAGTATAGAAGGAATAACTATGACTCACGGTTCAGTTCAAAAAGCCGGTAAAGTTAGAAACTCTACTCCAAAAGTAGAACAAAAACATCATGTTTCTAGACACCCCCGGACAAGAAACAAACACAATTACCTAAAACGAAATATTAAGGGTATGCCAGCAGGACAACAATCAGGCGCAAAGCGCAGAAGAAGAAGATAATTTCTTCCCTTCCTTATCCTATTTATTTACCCTTTAACTTTCGACCTTTCCCTAATTTTAAAAAGATTTAATGTGATACTATAAGTAGAATTGTTCGCACAATTTTCAGTGAAAACAATAGCTATTTCAGTATGTATTGGAAGTTTCATTCTTGGAAAAAGAAAAAATCTATCGTGAAATATTAGAGCAAATCATCGCTTCTCCACCTAAAAGTGAAAAGGAGCTAGCGAGGCTCAAAAGAGCTGCTTGTAAAAAATATTCTCTCGATCAATTTCCAAGAAATAGTGATATTTTAGAATGTGCAACAGAAAAGGAACGACCAATCGTTCTTCCTGTTTTAATTAAAAAACCAAGCAGAACTCTTTCAGGCGTTGCTGTTGTAGCTGTAATGAGTAAACCAATGGCTTGTCCACATGGAAAATGTACAATGTGCCCTGGCGGACCAGAAGAGGGTAGTCCACAATCGTATACTGGATTTGAACCTGCTGCTATGCGTGGGAAAATGTTTGATTTTGACCCACAAAAACAAGTTACTACAAGATTACAGCAATTAGAAGCAATAGGTCATAATACTAGCAAAATTGAGTTAATTTTGATGGGTGGAACATTACCTGCTACACCGTATGAATATCAACAATCATTCATTAAGGGTTGTTTAGATGGAGTAACCAAAAGAGATTCCAAAACAATTGAAGAAGCAATAGAATTTGCAGAAACAAGTGAAAGACGCTGTGTAGGAATAACAGTAGAAACACGACCCGACACTTGTTCGATTGAAAATTTAAAACAGCAATTAGATTGGGGAGTTACTCGAGTCGAAGTAGGTGTGCAAATAGTTGACGATAATGTCTACAAAAGAATCAATCGCGGACATACCGTGGAAGATGTGACGAATGCTTTCAAAACACTAAGAGATTTAGGTTTAAAAGTAACAGCACACATGATGGTAGGATTACCAGGTGTTACGTGGGAAGAGGAGCTTGATAGTTTCAAGACTTTCATGCACGACTCGAGATTTATTCCAGACGAATTGAAAATTTATCCAATGATGTTAATGGAAAATACTAAACTTTATCAAGAATACTTAGCAGGTGACTATGAACCATTAACTCATGATGAAACAGTTAAGAGAGTTGCAGAATTTAAAGCTAATATCTTACCGAGTATTCGTTTGAAAAGAGTGTTGCGTGATATTCCAGCTACAAAGGTTTTTGCTGGACCGAAGAAGAGTGACTTGCGAGAATATGCTCAAAGACACTTGGTAGAATCCGGAAGAAAATGTCGTTGTATTCGTTGCAGAGAAGTTGGTCATCAAATTAGGAAAGGTACTCACCCTTCCTTAGATGATATTGAATTAGTTAGAAGAGAGTATGATGCGTCTGGTGGAAAAGAAATCTTTCTTTCATATGAAGACACTTCTCAAGATATCATTTTGGGATTTTTACGACTTCGACATCCTTCAAAGGATAGGCTCATCTCTGGTGTTGAAGAGAAGCCATTTTCTATCATTAGAGAACTACATATTTATGGGTCCATAGTAGGAATCGGATATAATCCTAAACAAGTTTCGGATTGGCAACACAAAGGGTATGGTTCAAAGTTAATAGAAGAAGCCGTTACTATATCTCGAGATGAAGCTGAAAGCGAATTGTTGTTAGTAACAAGTGGAATTGGTGTTAGAGAATATTATGCAAAAAGAGGATTCAAAAAACTCGATCCTTATATGTCTCGAGTTTTATGAGTTCATTTGAAGAGAAGTAAACTCTCTCTGTATTTTTCAGGTTTTTCAAAACCAAGAAGATTCAATACCGTTGAGGCTACATTGCTTAATCCAGGTTCGTTGACTTTAGGATTTATTTCATACTCACCTTTCCAGTTTTTGTCTACAATCCAAAACCCAACTGGATTTAGTGAATGAGCTGTTTTTGTTTTACCATCTTTGAATTTCATATCATCACAATTACCATGATCAGCAGTAATTATTGTAATACCATTTAGTTCATTGATAACATCAATTAAACTCTCAAGACAATTATCAACAATTTTTACTGATTTAACAGCAGCATCAATTAGTCCCGTATGACCAACCATGTCACCATTAGCAAAGTTCACTCTGATGAATTTGAATTTATTACTCCTTAAAGCTTCAATAATACGGTCTTTGACTTCTTCTGCTTTCATTTCAGGATGAACCGGAATCATCTCATTAGGTTCAGAATGTATTTCAACAAATTCTTCTTGTTTTTCACAAACATAACCTGAACGATTCCCATTCCAAAAATAGGTTACATGACCGAATTTATGCGTCTCGGCAATAGCAAATGAAGTAATCCCATTTGAACAGCAATAATCAGAGAGAATATCTTTGATATCAGGGGGGGTTACCAAATATTGTTTTGGAATGAATTTATCACCATCATATTGCATTAAACCCACATAATCCACATGGGGAAAAACAACTCGATTAAATTTATCAAAATCCTCGTCCTCAAATGCTTTAGTAATTTGGATTGCTCTATCTCCTCTGAAATTAAAATTAACAACTAAATCATCGTCAAGAATCTTTCCTACAGGTTCCCCTTTTTTGTCTATAATCACAAAGGGTGGCAATGTTTGATCATTTCTATTTGGAAAACATTTGCGTGCATGTGTTACTGCTTCTTCTGCAGACTTGTAATAACCATTGTACCCTTGAATAAGCTCTTCGTCTTCTATAATACCTCGAACATGAGCATTCCATCCCCTTTGAACAATTTTCCAGTCTGATTCATACCTATCCATGGTGACTTGCATTCTACCTCCACCAGAAGCAATTCTATAATCGTAATTTAAATCAGAATATTTGCTATTCATTTCCTCTAATTTACTTTCCAATGGTCTTATGAAATCTAAAGCAGAGTGAGCAGGAACATCTCTTCCATCAGTAAGAATATGCACTCGTAACTTTTGTATGGTTGCTGTAGCAAATCCATCAACTAAACTAACTAATTGAGCTAAATTGCTGTGAACATTGCCATCAGATAATAGTCCAATTAAATGTACAGTGCTGTTTTTGGTTAGTGCTCTCTTCGTCAATTTTTCCCAAATTTCAGTTTGAAAAATAGCTTTGGTTTTAATGGATGCGCTGACAAGCTTAGCTCCTTGATCAATTATTTGTCCTGCTCCCAAGGCGTTATGTCCAACTTCGCTATTTCCCATGTCATTTTCAGATAACAAACCAACAGCAGGTCCATGAGCTTTTAACGAGCAGAAAAGTTTTTTCTCTGTGCATTCTGCAGTTAATTTTTGCAACGTTTTTGGTTTAGCTAAGAATACTGCATTTCCATCATCTTCTTTACCTAAACCGATGCCATCCATGATGATTAATAGAAGAGGTCCAGTTCTGCCACTGAATGATTTTAATTTATCAAGTTTATGCATAAGATTTTCCAACTTATCAGCAATTTTCAGTCAAATATCTGTTGTTAATAAAATGGTGATTAAAAACATTTAAGAATATTG
>DAOUWQ010000013.1 GCA_030667035.1 Candidatus Heimdallarchaeota archaeon
AAAAACACGTAGTGTAAAAAATGTTTCATCCCACTGTCCATAATAGAAATGCTCTGTGTTGGAATAAAGATCACAAACGATTTCGTATAATTTTTTGTAATCGGGTGGTGGCATTAAAATCTCCATTGATCCTTTGAAAAGGTTCTACCTACATAATAATTAGGTATTTGAAGTTAAATATCTATCTTTTTAGACTTTTTGTTTACAAATGATTATTTAACTCTAGCTTCCCCCATAAGAAGCTTTATTTTGGCATAAAGCATTACTCTTCAACATGGTGATATTCTATGTCCGAAATAGAAATAGAATCTGAAAATGAAACTGAAGAAGTTCCTATGCAACCTACTTCTGCTTCCAATGAACGTGCGAAAATACAAACAGTTTATATTGATAAACAAGTTGACCCTGAAGATGATGCGGAGAAGCAATACAAAGATAGAATGATTATTCGCTCATATTCTTCAATGATTTTATTTATCCCCTCATTCATTACCGCTCTTATTTGTGGAATTGTTCAAATGAGTTTAGATTTAACAATTACTACTATGACATATGAGGATATAAGTACAGGATCGGGATATGGAAATATAATTGGTATTGTATTTTTAGTAGTTTTCTCACTAAATCTTATTCTGATTGCGTTCGACTTTAATCGCGCAACAACTATTATTCTTTCTATTCTTTTTGTTGCTTTAATTGCTGTTCTCTTACTCGTAAATGCTTACACTGGTTTTCTTACAAGTGGCGGTGGTGGAACTGGTATTGTGATGAGTCTTTATTTATCGTATTGGGTTTACTATATTATAACCGCACTACTACTCTTTATCATAGGATTTACAATGCTTGGTCCAATATTCAATTATTATATTATTGAAGGGAATGAATTAATACATCACAAAGGATTTGGTGGAGGTATTGAACGATATCCAGCAGCCGAAATGTCCATTGTGAAAGAATTTCCAGATTTAATTGAATTACTAATTTTCCGTTCTGGTACACTTATTTTGACTCCTATACGCACTAACAGAGCAATTGTCCTGAAGAATGTATTTCGCATCAACAAGAAAGTCAATGATATGAATGAAATTCTCTCAAGACTTAAAGTTGATATTAATTAGTTGTTAGTTTTTCTAACAACTATCTCTCTTATTTTTTCTTCTTATTTTTTTATCTTTTACAATTCGACTTTTTTTCAATCAATATGATAAGGTTTAAATATTGCTTAGATAACTGTTTTACTATTAACTTTTTAGTGAGTAATTCACTAAACTGTGAGAAAAAGAACTAATATTACAAATTGTTATAGAATGAGGAAATGATTATGTCTTGGAGACGAAAAAAAGACGATGAATATGAGAAATGGAAGGAAATGTTTCCATGGTTACCTTTTGACTTGTTCGAAAATAGTGGATTCTTTAATGATGAATTCATTGCCCAACTAATGGAAGAAGTAAATAAAATGATGGAACATTATGATGCTTCTGATCCTGAAGCATTTAGAAAGAAAATGGGTCCACTCACATGGGGTTGGAACATGAGTATAGGTCCGGATGGAAAACCAGTTTTCAAAGAATTTGGAAATGTTAAACCCTCAATAAAAGGTTCTCCCATTGCATCAAAAGATCGTGAACCACTTGTTGATATCTTCATAGAAGATAAGGTAGTTCGAGCAATCGTAGAACTTCCAGGTGTTGCGAAAGATGAAATCAATGTCAAAACTACTGACTCAAAGATTATTATCACTACTGGAGGCACTGAACGAAATTACTCTTGCGAACGAGAATTGTCTGTTAAGATTAATCCAAAAACAGCATCTGCAAAATATCGCAATGGAATCTTAGAATTAACGGTTGATAGAAAGGAACCTGTCAAAGCTGAGCCAGGATTTGAAGTGAAGATCGAATAAAATCTTTACTTTTTTTAATTAATAAAATATACTTTACAAATTAATGGAGATGGTATAACTTGTCATCTGCTGGAATAGAAGATAAAAATAAAGATAAATTAATACGTTTACGGGTGTCGGATTCACAGTACAGAGATGTAGGTAAAGGTTTAGCCAGAATCGGTCATTCAGTTATGAAACAATTGGGATTATCTGCTGGAGACATTATAGAAGTTGTTGGAAAAACACGAACAGCTGCTAAAGTCTGGCCTGGATATCCTGAGGATGAGAAGAAAGGAATCATCAGAATAGATGGAACTATCACGTTAAATTCTGGTGTAAAGCTAGATGAATTTGTTACAATAAATCCAATTAAACCCCCTGTTGGTACTAAAGTGGTCGTAGCCCCTACACAGAAAATTAGAGGGGAATTGGATGGTAAATTTCTTCTACAAATTCTTAATGGTCGCCCCGTTTCTATAGGTGATCAAATTAGAATTCAAATACTAGGAGGAAATCAAATTGTTTTCAAAGTTGCAAGAGTTTCTCCAAAACAAATTAACACTGTCATAGTTTCAGAGAAAACTTCTCTAGATTTAAGATCTGCTCCTATAGCTGCAGAGGATGCAAAAATAGATCAAATTAGTTATGAGGATATTGGAGGATTAGAAGATGTTATCCAGAAACTTCGTGAAATGATTGAGCTTCCTTTAAGATATCCGGAAATCTTTGAAAAGCTTGGTGTAGAAGCACCAAAAGGATTGCTATTATATGGTCCACCTGGAACCGGCAAGACAATGTTGGCTAAAGCTGTTGCTGGTGAAACCGATTGTCACTTTATACACTTAAGTGGTCCAGAGATTATGTCAAAATTCTATGGAGAAAGTGAAGCAAATATACGTGGTGTTTTCAAAGAAGCAGAAGATAATGCTCCATCGATAATCTTTATTGATGAAATTGATGCCATTGCTCCGAAACGCTCTGAAGTTACCGGAGAAGTTGAAAGAAGGGTAGTTGCCCAATTACTTGCTTTGATGGATGGTCTCCAGAGTCGGGGACAAGTAGTTGTTATTGCTGCAACCAACAGACCCAATTCCATTGATCCTGCATTAAGACGTGGAGGACGATTTGATCGTGAAATAGAAATTGGTGTGCCTGATGCCCAAGGACGTTTTGATATACTTCAAATTCATACTCGAGGAATGCCTCTTTCAGAAGATTTTGATTTGGAAAAAATTGCAAAAGTAACCCATGGTTTTGTGGGTGCAGATATGGCTGCGCTTGTAAAAGAAGCAGCAATGAGTGCTTTACGAAATATTCTGCCGAAAATTGATTGGCAAGAAGAAACTGTACCTCCTGAAATTTTGCAAGAAATTGAGGTAACTCAAACTGATTTCCAAAACGGTTTAGCGATGGTTGAACCCTCTGCACTGCGTGAAGTCTTCGTTGAAAATCCTGATGTTACTTGGGATCAAATTGGCGGTTTAGATAATGCTATTCAAGAATTAAAAGAAGCAAGAGAATGGCAAATTAAATATCCTGAAGTTTTTACCGCAGCTGGTGTGACTCCCCCTAAAGGAATTCTTCTATTTGGTCCACCGGGAACAGGTAAAACTCTTTTAGCAAAAGCAGTTGCGACGGAGAGTGAAACCAACTTTATTAGCATAAAAGGTCCTGAAATGATGAGCAAATGGGTAGGTGAATCTGAAAAGGCTGTACGAGAAATTTTCCGTAAGGCAAGACAAGCTGCACCATGTATCATCTTTATGGATGAAGTTGATAGTATTACTCCTCGACGTGGAGGGTCAGGTGAGAATAATGTTACTGAACGGGTAGTTAGCCAATTGCTTACAGAAATTGATGGGTTAGCAAAGCTAAAGAATGTGGTAGTAATCATGGCTACTAATCGACCTGATATTATTGATCCCGCAATTCTACGACCCGGAAGAACTGATCGTTACATTGGTATAGATTTACCAAGTCTTAAAGCTAGAAAAGCGATTTTCAAAATACATACTAAAGATATGCCTTTAGCAAGTAATGTAAACCTCTCTATTCTTGCTAAAGAGACAGAAGGATTTACTGGTGCTGATATAGCTTCGGTAGTAAAAGAAACAGGTATGTTAGCTGTTAGAGAATTTATTTCAAAATCAATGACACAAGAAGATGCCATTGATAAACTTTCAAAGAAGGAGTTTACTATTTCCCACAAACTATTCGAACAATCTTTAGCAAAAATCCACAAAGGATCACATGAAGATTTGAAGAGGTATCGTGGAATAAATTCTAAATTTAAGGAAGGCGAAGTTTCAACTTTCATCTAGAGTAATTTGGAATAAGAGACATGCTATGACATAAATATTGAATAAACGAAAATCAAAGAAGTGATGATGAAAATGACTGATACTGATCAAATCTTCTTAGCTCTAAAGAGTGGCACAAGGAGAAAAATACTTGCTATGTTAGCATCAGAACCAATGTATCTTTCACAATTGGCATTCAAACTTGAGCTAGGTCAGCAAGCCATTTTCAGACATCTTCAATTACTTGAAACAGCAGGTTTGCTTGAATCTGATTTTCAAGATGCAGGCCAAGGCGCTCCTCGAAGGTATTATTCGATTGCCAGAGCTGTTCGTGTAGAAGTACAGATTTCTCCCGAAATGTTTGATGTAGGTTTGTTTGATGTTCCGAAAATAGATGTACAAACACCTGAAGGATTTCCCGAACTTGATGAAATAGTTCAAAAATGCGCTGAACTAATAAAACAACCTCATTCTAAAACTAAACTTTCAGTATATAGCGAATTATTGATGAAACTAGGGTTAGAACTTCAATCTATAAATATAGTAAAATCAATTGCAGAAGCTACCTATTCTAATATACGTAACCAAATTCGTGCAATTTCTTATGAGCTTCTACCTCAACGAATAGATCAACGAATAATTCAAACATTGGCCTCTCGAGGTGGAATATTAGAAATCAAAGATTTGTCTATTATCCTCCATATTTCTGAAGAAACGTTAAAAGAACGCTTAGATGAGTTGGAAAGGCATGGGTTGCTTCAAATTGATAAGAACAAAGTAAATCTTGCTTAATCATTTTTTCAATTCTTTTTACTCTATTTAGTCATCAAAGAATCATTTCAAGCGAATTTTTTTTAAAGGTGAAAAGCATAGAACGCACAAGTGATTTAATTTGTCGTTCGCAATTATTTGGCCTTTCTTTATATCTCCTATAATTGGCTTTCTTATTGGCGGTTTCCCAACAGCGTATATAGTTTGTAAAAGCGTTGCTGGTATTGACCCCAGAGAATATGGTTCAGGTTCTGTAAGTACAAGAAATACTATTCGTGCTGTGGGATTATGGCCTTGGGGTACAATAACTTTTTCCGTTGATATTATAAAAGGAGCTCTTGCAGTAGCAATAGTTGAATATCTTATTGCACCAATTGTAGAAACTAGTTCAGAAGGGTTCTATACACAATTCTACGTAATATTATGTGCAATTGCAGCAGTGGCTGGTCACTGTTGGATGCCCTATCTAGGCTTTAAAGGGGGTAAAGGTTTAGGTACCTGTCTAGGATTATTTGTCTATATTTATTGGCCTACAGCTATATTCTGGATGCTTGCCGTTTTCATAATGATACGTATAAGCGGTTTTTCTGGCATTGGTTCTTGTTGGGCGTTAATCTTCATTTCACCGTTTTGGTATCTAATTGACACAATATCTGCTTCAATGGGATTAACTGATTTGTTTATTGCATTTTGGCCTCATATTTACTTTACAGATGGGCAACTTGGATGGCCATTTATTCTTCTATACGCTCTTGGATTGTGGTTAGTAGTAACTATAAGACATTTCCCTGAATTTAGAAAGATTAAACGTGGCGATGCAAAATCTTGGAATAGCCTAAAAACCTCTGAGATGTTAAAATAGGAAAGTTACCTTGTTTACAAAGGTATCTTCTATCTCTTTTTATTTTCTTTACATATTCAAGTAACGAAAGGCTATTTTTTGAAAAGTCTTTAATAGTAATAAATATTGTTTTATGATTAACGGTCTTGTGGAGTGTAGCAAAATGCCTAAAGAGCACAAATTTGGAACAACGAGAAAATACAGACGAGTATTATTTTTATCAATAGTTACTTTTGGAATTTATTATATTATATACCAATATTGGTTATTCCAAGATTTTGAAGAACATCACGAGAAAGCGTTTGATGCGGAACCAAGAGCTTATCCCTTGATAGCTAATCCAACTACTATGCTGATCTTTCTGTTTATCTTCCCGTTCTATCCAATTTATGTCAAATATA
The DNA here is from genome assembly GCA_030667035.1 of Candidatus Heimdallarchaeota archaeon. Taxonomy (GTDB): domain Archaea; phylum Asgardarchaeota; class Heimdallarchaeia; order JABLTI01; family JABLTI01; genus JABLTI01. Next base: position 6,202 of record DAOUWQ010000013.1, read on the forward strand.
CTCTGCTCTATGACCATATTCGCACTTCAAGTATTCAAAGTCCAGAAAATTGTTCTATGGGAATAAAAGCTGTTCTAACGTTCGTTTTTCTAGGACTTTGCACATTTGGGATTGCTCCTCTAGTAACTGAATCTCGATGGCAAAGTGCATTTAACGAGCATATTATTGCTCATGATTACCAAAAAGAAGATTTACCTGAGAGAGAATAATATGACCCAAACAAAAGTTGAGGATACTTTTTCTGAATGTTTTAAAATGCGTTATTCACGTATACTAATTACTGCTGCTGATTTGGAATTAGCTTTAATCGCTGCCAATAATACTGTAGGTTTTGCTACAAGTATAATAATGTGCTCCGCTGAAGCAGGAATAGAAACAATTCTGAATCCAACTGAAACACCCGATGGAAGAGCTGGTGTGATAATTCAAATTTGGACTCAAAGTAGCTCTAAAATGAAAGAAGCATTGTTATCAAGGTTATCTCAAAGTGCTCTTACCGCTCCTACTACAAACATTTTCAATATGCTCGATGATGGAGATAAATCAGAACCTATTGGTAAATTAATTTCCTATTTTGGTGATGGTCATCAGAAGAAAGTTACACTATTCGATAAAACAATGTGGAATATTCCTGTAATGGATGGTTCTTTTCTAATCGAGGAGTCATTTCAAATGAGCAAAGGAATTGCTGGTGGAGTTCTAATCGTAATAGGTGAATCTGAGATGGATACACTTAACGCAGCAAGAGATGGTATTAAAGCTCTTCAAAATTCTCAAGCAAAAGCAATTACTGCATTTCCCGGTGGAATTTGTCGTGCAGGATCAAAAATTGGTTCAAAATATTCGTTTCTTAATGAATCTACACATCATAAATTCTGTCCCACAATTAAAGATACAATTAAGGATAGTTTACTTCCAAAAAATGGCAACTGTGTTTATGAAATTGTCATTAACGCTATTAACATAGATGAAATGAAAAAGGCCATGAGTAGTATAATTACTGCTCTGAAGGATGATAAGCGAATATTGAAAATTACTAGTTCAAATTATGATGGAAAATTAGGTTCAATTAATATTAATTTGAAAGAGCTTATTTGATAAGAATTAAACGGAGGAATTAAGTTGCCAAGCAAAAAAACTATTCAATCCAATTTGAATGCCGCTGCAATTGAGCTATTTGATGAAATGCTTAGTAACAGTGACGTGCTAAAAGCTAAAGTCCTCGAAACAAAACTTGGTCCAATAATCATTGATTTTGGTATTAAAGCAAAAGGAGGATACTTAGCTGGAGAATATATAACTCAACTTTGCTTAGGTGGCATAGGAGACGTTTCACTTACTACAACAAAGTTTGCTGATGATTTTTCTCTTCCATCCATCTCTGTAATAACTGACTTTCCTGCTGAAGCAACCTTGGGTTCACAATTCGCAGGTTGGTCAATTAATAAAGACAATTACAAAGCAATGGGTAGTGGTCCTGCAAGAATTCTTGCTCGAAAACCAAAACACATATTCGAGAAGATACCTTTAGTTGAGGAAACCGAGGAAGCCGTTATTGTTTTAGAGACTGATAAATATCCTACTGATCAAATTTTGAAATATATAGCTGATAAATGTCACATTGAATTGGATTGTCTATATGTCGTTCTCGCTCCTACAACCAGTCTCGCAGGTTCCACACAAATATCTGGAAGATCCATTGAAACAGCATTACATAAATTATTTGATCTTAAAATGGATGTTTCACAAATTATATCTGCAAGTGGCACCGCACCTATTGCTCCCATTCATCTAACCAATTCGGATTTAATGATGGGACGAACGAATGATATGTTAATCTATGGAGCTGAAGTGTTTTTACAAGTTGAATGCAAGGATGAAGATAAACTGATTGAATATCTTGAGAAAGCAACTTCAGAAACCTCGCCAAAATATGGCACATTATTTTATGAAATTGTTAAGGAAGCAAAGGGAGATTTCTACAAGATAGATCCTGCTATATTTGCTCCTGCGAAATTAAATGTTAACAATATTAGTACAGGAAAAACTCACTCATTTGGGAAAATAAATAGTGAAATGCTTAAGAAAAGCATTCATAGCCAATTTTAGCTGTACTAATAAGATAATGTGACTTCAAGTGCTTTTTTTGTACTATTTTTTTACAAAGTTTTAAAAATAAAAGACGTATAAATATTCTATTTCATAGTAAATAGTAGAGTGATTAAATATGACTTCATTTGAGCAACCAAAACCTGATTTTAGTGCCCCAAAAGTAAATGAAAAAGAGATTAGAAAAGTAATAGAAGGTTCAGAAAAAAGTAAGTGGATTTTAATGGTTGCAATTGGGACAAAACCTGATTTCTACAAACAAGCACCACTTCTTTATTGGGCGCAAAAGAAAAACATACCCGTGATTTGCACAACAACAGGGCAACATTATGATAATTTGTTGGGACATGGAATCAAAGAATTCCAAATGAACCCACTAATAGATTTACAGATAAAAGGGGATTTGCTGCAAAAATCAGTTGAAATTTTCTACAAAATAGGTCATATTGGCAAGTGGTTACAGAAGGAATATCCTGAGAGAGTTGTGTTACCTATACCTCATGGAGATACTTTGACTGCTGCTATTGTTTCTGCTGCTTGGTTTCTTTCAACTCGTTCCGGTGTTGGACAGAATGAAGCAGGCATTAGGGGCATGCATCCAAAATCTTTCACTGAAGTTAATCAGCTCAAAGAAACAATTCCGGATGTTGGTGACTTTATCCAAAAGCAATGGAAAGGTGAATGGGAATTAAATAGAGCCGAACCTTGGCCAGAACAATGGGACACTTTTATTGCGGGTGCTGGAGCATCCTATCTCTTTGCTTCTTGTGAAACAGCAAGAGGGCATTTATTGAGAGAGGGGTATCCCGACCACTCAATTAGAGTCGTCGGAAACACTGTTGTTGATGCCATAAATCTCGTCCCTAAACCAGAAACTTCAGCTTTTGATGACTTTCCTGATCTTGAGAAATACGATGATTGGATTCGAGTAGATGTTCATCGTCGCGGTAACCTTACAGCAAAGCGATTCAAAGCTATTGTTAGTGGTGTATTAGAACTGGTCAAAGATGGCGTACCGATTACTTGGTGTGAATTAAATGCTACTAAACGAGCTCTGGAAGAATTCAATTTACGAAAGAAAGTCTTACAAGCTCACGACAAATATGATAATTTTGTTTTCACTCCTTTGTGGAGAGAATATGGTCAAGTGATTGAATTCTGGAAAAGTGGCAAATGCTTCGCAGAGCTTACAGATTCAGGGAGCATTCAAGAAGAACTTAATGAGATTCAAAAGGTGCTGTGCTTAACTCTACGCTTTAACACCGATAGACCTGAATCGATTTTTGATGCCCATTCAAATGTCCTTGTTCCTCCTTCAACGCCTGAAAATATTAAGAACATAGTTGAATTCATCAAAGATGACAATGAGACTATCAAAATTATGAGAAATGCCAAGAAAATTTATGGTGAAAACGTTGGTGAAAAAATCATGGATTGGTTGCTTGAAGAAATGGAGAAAAAAGCAAGACCATTTTCATGGGCTCATGAACGCATTTACGGCCAAGATCCTCATGATGAAGAAACAGTTAATTTTATGTAACTGTAATTCTTCACTTTTTCTTACTCTTTTTCTAATGCAGAAGGGACGTAATAGAATTCGCCAATATCTCTTTGTGTTCGATCTAATCTTGAACCCTTTTTATTTACTCGTGGGCGTCCACTGACTTTATCTCTTCTGAATGTAATATCTACTACTTTGAGGAATTTATTCATCCCTCTTCGTAAATTGGTTGGTGCTTTTACTTTACCACTTATTCCAGGCTCTCCTTCAAAAACCATTAAACTATCGCCAAGATAGTCGATGAACATAAGATCGTGGTCAATAACAAATGCTGCTTTACCACTGGATCGCACTATTTTTTGAATCACTTTGGCAACAACCATTCTTGTTTCTGAATCCAGATATGCACTAGGTTCATCAAATAAATACATCTCACAAGGTTGGACAAGTGTTCCTGCAACAGCAATTAATTGTAATTCCCCTCCACTTAAATCTGAAATGTTTCTAGATAACAATCCTTCAATTTTTAGTGGTCTGATTACTTCAGCTCTTGTCCAAGGATCAACTAATAATGTGTCACTAATTGAGTGGAAGAATTCTTCAACTGTTCCATCAAATTCCAAGTTAATATATTGTGGTTTATGAGCGATTTTTACTCCGCGTTTTTCTTCCTTCTTGGTGTCGTCTTCATTTTTCTCTTTAGAAGCTTCAGGTATATCCTCAGTAAGGATTACCTTACCTGTTGTAGGCGTTTCATCACCTGCAAGGATTTTAGCAAAAGTAGTTTTTCCAATGCCGTTAGGCCCAATAATACCTATTGTTTCAGATTGATGGATAGTGCCTGATTTCGCGGCAAATTTGAAACCGTTGAAATCCTTAGTGAATTTTCCATAATCAAGTGCTACTTTATGACTACCTTCGCTATCTGAAGGAGCAGGTACTCTACTATACATAATTGAATAATCTCTAAAACGCATATTTTCATCGGGAATATATCCTTCCAGAAAAACATTAATACCATCCCTAACTCCTCTCGGATTTGTAATGATACCATAAGCTCCCGGAGAACCATAATACATACTTATTTGATCACTAATAGCATCACAAACCGCAAGGTCATGTTCAACATTTACAATTCTTTTCTTATCAGAAATGAGTGTTCTAATTGCTTTAGCTGCATTTATTCTCTCGCTTACATCAAGAAAACTAGAAGGTTCGTCAAATAGATAGACATCTGCGTCTTTTACAATTGTAGCAGCAATAGCTACTCTTTGCAATTCTCCACCACTGAGTACTGAAAGATCTCTTTCCCAAAAAGTCTCAAGATTTAGTAAAGCTTTGACTTCATCAGCTGCTCCAGTTTCATCGACTTTGGTAATTAGATCTTTAACAACACCTTTGGTATGTTTGGGTAACCCACTAATTTCTTGAGGTTTGATAGCTACTTTCAAATCATTATTTTGCAGGGCTTGAAAATAATTCTGCAATTCCGAACCTCTAAACGTTTCAATTATTTCTT
>DAOUWQ010000393.1 GCA_030667035.1 Candidatus Heimdallarchaeota archaeon
AAAACTTCAGAGATGCCTTCAGGTGTTAACCGGAAAACCTCTGGAAGAGCTAAAGTACAGAGGCCGCAGCCACAGCATTCATGTCTGTTAATACGAGGTGCTTGAGTCATTTTTACAACCAATCAGGAAACGTTTCTTGATATAGACAGATAAGGTATTTATTTTTCTTTTGCTCACTATTAATTGCTAAAAAAATGATTAAAAATAATTAAAAAATAGAGAAAAATAAGATGGAAGAAGAATTCTTTCCAAACAAATCCAATTGTTTGTTTATTCTTTCTTCTCTTTATCTCGTTGAAATGCTTTTGCTATTTTCTTTCCAAAACCTTTCTCTTCAATAATTTCCATTTGGTCGTGTTGATATACTTCACGCATTTTTGCTGTATATTCTTCAACTTCCGAGATTGGATATTTATTGAATAAGTGGCAGCGCACTGTATGATGTGGTGCTACTTGTCTTAGTAGTGGAATGGTTACTTTGCATTCATCCATTGTGTGAGAACATCTTGGATGGAATCGACAACCTGGGGGAGGGGTGATTAAACTTGGAATAGAACCAGGTATGATCGTTAATTCGTCATCCTTTCTTGTTTCTGGTTTTGGAATAGCCCCTAATAATGCAATAGTGTAAGGGTGCATTGGATTCTTGAACAACTCAATAGTTGTAGCATATTCTACAATATATCCTGCATACATAACCGTTGTATAATCACAAAGTTCTGCAATTACTCCAAGATCGTGAGTAATAAGCATAATGGACATATTAAATTCATTACGAATAGCTTTGAAAATGTTCAAAATTTGTGCTTGAATAGTGACGTCAAGTGCAGTTGTTGGTTCATCTGCTACAAGTAATTCTGGGTTGCATGAGAGAGCCATTGCTATCATAACTCGCTGTCTCATACCTCCTGAGAACATAAATGGATAATCGTCAACTCGATCGGCGGCACTTGGAATTCCTACAAGATCCATAATCTTGATAGCATTTTCTCTTGCTGTTTGAAGATCGACATCCTGGTGCAATCGAATTGCTTCCATGATTTGGTCCCCTACAGTGAGTACTGGATTGAGAGAAGTCATTGGGTCTTGGAAAATCATAGCGATTTTATTTCCTCTGATGGTTCGCATTTCTGCGTCAGATTTCTTTCTAAGATCTTCTCCTCTGAACCAAACTTCCCCTTCAATGATTTTTCCGGGAGGATCTGGTACAATACCCATAACTGATAGTGCGCTTACTGATTTTCCACAACCAGATTCGCCTACAATACCAAGAGTTTTGGATTCGTAAACTTTGTAGCCTACGTCTTCAAGTGCTTTTACTACGCCTTCTTCTGTAAAGAAATAAGTCCTAATACCACGGACATCTAATAAAACGCCTTCTTCTTCTGGTGGGCGCATTTCTTCTTGAAATGTCATGTCGCTCATTTTTTTTTCTCCGAAACAAGTTCGTTAAGCATTCCGCCGATTTTTTTTTCTGCGCTAATAAAGAATTTTCATCTATTTAATTTGTTACTATTAGTTTGCGGTTTAAACGCGCAAATTAGTCACATTTAATAGATTTTTTCAGTTAAGCAATCTCTATTAATAAAATTAATTTAAAATTGTTCTGTTTGTTCTGCGGTTTCACTTTATAACTAAATTGGTTGAAAAAACAGCTCAAAAACTACTTTTCTATGTTGATGACAATTCATTTTTCTTGAATGAGATATTATCCAGTGCTGGTTTTATCGCTCTATTAACTATTTCTGGGACAAACGCAAAGAAGATTGTATTGCTTGTTACTCGTATGGCTGTTACTGGTAATCCAATTGCAAGAGTGGCAAAGTAGCTGATAAACTGTAAATCCAGGAAAATGACCATCCCAATATTTACTAACAAATCGTAACATAGCGTAAGTAAACCACCAATAATTGCAATGAATATTCTCCAAGAAAAGGATGTTTTAGGATGGAACATTTTACCTAGTAATCCACCACTTATTGCTACTAAAAGAAATCCAAGAACCTTGAATGGAAAAATGGGTAACCCTACACCAAGAAAAGCGCTAACAATAATTTCAAAAAGTGTTGTTGAGAAAATCGCTTGGATAGAACCATATATTGGTCCTAATATGATTCCCCCCAAAAAAATCGTTAATGTCATTAATTCAAAATATGGAATCCAGATAAAGGAGATTGATAATACTGGACCAAGAGCAGTAAAAATTGCCAAGACAGCAATTTTTAGTGACATTCGTTGCGGTGAATATTCTTGTAACACTTCTTCTGTATCAGCCACTTTATTTGAATGCTCTTCTTCTGAAACATTCTCTTTTTTTATCCCAGAAGAGATTTCATTATTATCAATTATTTCCGTCATTCTATAGATCAACTTCTCTTTTTCTTAACCTTCGTAAACAGGGTTAGGAAAGTAACTGAAAACAAGAAACAGAATATCCCTGGTAGAGGTAAAACACCTGTTACAGTTGGTAGGGGAATACTTGTACTAGTTAAATGCATTTGCATTGAATATAATCCTACAGTTGTGTTTGCTGAGATTAATATTCCAGTTGTTGTCTCGTAAAACAATTCCGATTCTTGAAAAGCATCATTGAAAGTTATTCTTACAGTGTTTACATCTAATCCTAAAATATTGGCTTGATAATTTAATTGAACACTAGCATTCTCTCCATTAAATGGATCTTGGTTGGCTAATGCAGACCAATCTTGTTCAAGTGATATTAATCCTCCATACCAAGGATTTGCTGATAATGCCAAATTGAATCCATTATCATAATCATTATTAGTTATTGATAAATTTCCTATATTGAGGTTTCCAACAAGATAATTTTTAGAATCCTTTTCAAGTGAATCAGTTACATCAAAACTTACTTCATCACCTACTTCAGCATGCCATATTGCAGTGAGAGACCAATCAGTACTATTCCACCACATATTAGTACCATCGTTAATATCATCAATTTCCCATGTGAAACTTTCACCCGGATAAAATACAACAGGTAAGCTTCCTGAAGCAGATTTTTGGCTGTTTGTTACAACAACAATCATTTGTAA
>DAOUWQ010000423.1 GCA_030667035.1 Candidatus Heimdallarchaeota archaeon
ATCCATTTCTTATTACCCATCGATCCGGATGTACAGTACCACCAGGCTACTATATCAGTCAATATTATTTCTTCGATTGTATGATCTTCCCATGTTCTCCGTAAGTCACCCGCACTTGTAAAAGGTAGAGCTTGAAGTCCTTTGAATCCTTTTATTTTGCTTATATCGTCAATATGATTTTTCCAATTTTTATTGTAAAGCGCAGAAGTATAGGCTCTCTGAAAGTAATCGGTTTCTGTTAATTTCTTCTCATGCTGTTTAAATCGTTCCTGAAAATCAGACATTATACATCACCATCAATAAATTAAAGAATAATTTAAGTTGCTAGACTATTTGTTCTTGTTATAGTATATTTCATTAACGTTATATTTGTTATACTTTACAATTTAAATGTTAGTTGATAAGCATGACCTCTCAAAAAATACTCACCTATATCATCAATAGAAAATTACTAGGCTTTAGACGAATGATAGACAAGCAAAATATAGCTAAAGTTAGTAGAAAAATATCCTCTGTTGGTATATTTTATGTTGAACTTTCAAAGAAGGTTAATGCAGTCAATATCTTAAAACACAGTGCAAAAAATTCACCTTATTATCGAAAAACGCTTCCAGATCTTATTCAAAATTTGAATCGTAAAAATGTCTACTTCATTTTAAGAACACTTCCTTTTACAACTTCTGCTGATGTATCTAAAAATTCAGAGCTATTTTTAGCCGTACCTAAATCGAAAGTAGTTTCAATCCATTTTACGTATGGAACAACAGGAAATAAAAAGACTATTTATAATAGTAAAAGTGACCTTTATCGACTCAAATATAGTTACGTCTTAGGTTTTATCAACTGTGGAATTGAATCCTCTGATATTGCCCAAATGCTTTATTCGTATGGAGTTTGGGCATTGGCAAGTCATATTCAGGATGCACTTAGGGCAATTGAGATTATAGTTCTCCCAACAGGTAATTATATGAATTTCAAGGGTCAAAAGAAATTCATCGAAGAATTCGGAACAACAGTAATTTTTGGTACACCATCTTATGTTTACAATCTTGCTAAAGAAATAGATTTGCCAGAAGAAAGCAAGGAAAAAATGAAAGCTATTATGATGGGTGGGGAAGGTTTACCTGAACATCTTAGAAAGATAATTGAGGAAATATTAGGTGGGGAAGTTTTTCTTAATTATGGGTTAAATGAATTTGGTGGTGGTATTGGTACCGAATGCAAAGCTCATAATGGTTATCATATTTTCCCAAGTAATATTTTAGAAATCATTAATCCTCAAACTGAGGAATTAGTGGAAGATGGAGAGTGGGGTGAGTTAGTTTTGACCTCACTTAGTCGAGAAGCTATGCCATTAATTCGGTATCGAACTGGTGATGTTTCCCGAATCATTACTGATGAATGTGAGTGTGGAGTAAAGCTGCCAAGAATTGACTACATCAGAGGAAGAGCAGATGATAGAGTGATTATTGGTGCTGCTGAAAAATATTACCCCATTGTTTTTGACAAGTTATTTGATTCAATGAAGGAAGTTCAAGATTATTGGATAGAGATCATTAGAGAAGACGAAAGAGATACTATGCAAGTCTATATTTTAAGTAAGAATGGTTCTAAAGATCTCGAGCAAAAAGTCATTGATAAATTATATACCCTTGATTCAATTAAAGTTGATATTGAAACTACAAAAACGCTAAACAAACCTCAAATTATCATTGTAGATAAATTGCCTAATAATAACATCAAACGAAGAAGATTAGTCGATAAGCGAAAGTTCAAACCTTGAGAACTGAATGAATAGTACTATCTATCTGTTATCTCTAAAATCGAAGAAAACGTAGTTTCTTTATCACATTGAATATAAAGAAGAAATGCCTACTGTAATTCGTTAGATAGTTTCAATGAGATGATTAGAATGTGTGGAAGATTTGCCCGGTTTTCTCCGGCACATATATTTCGGATGCTCTTTCAATTAGACGAATTCCTTGATCTAGTGCCTCAATATAATATCGCTCCAGGTCAGGATGTTTTTGCTGTTAGAGGTATTGTTATTCGAGATGTTCAACAAAGAAGTGCATCTCCAAGCAACTTCACTAAGGAAGTTTCTGCTTTTCGCTGGGGTTTAATTCCTTTCTGGGCAAAAGACCCTCAGATTGGTACCAAGACGATAAATGCCCGCTCAGAAACTGTTGCTGAGAAACCAACCTTTCGTGAAGCTTTCAAAAAACATCGATGTCTTATCCCTGTGGATGGATTCTACGAATGGCAAAAGCAAAAAGAAGGCAAAAAACCATTCTTCATTCATATGGCTGACAAGCAACCTTTTGCTTTAGGAGGCATCTGGGATACATGGACCAGTCCTCAAGGAAAGGTTTTGGAATCATGTTCTATACTTACAACCGATCCAAACGAAGTTGTGAAACCCATTCACAAACGAATGCCATTAATTATTGAACCAAAAGATTTTGATTTATGGCTAGATCCAACAGTTATAGAGCCTGACGAAGTAAAACCTCTACTAAAACCTTACACTGCCACTACTATGACCGCTTATCCTCTCTCAACATTTGTTAATTCACCTAGAAATCAAGGCGAACAATGCATTGCTGAATTAGTTGAAAAGACCAAACAAACAACATTGTTTTGATTGCTTTCTTTCACGGTTAAAAAAAGGCAGAGAAAAGCTTCTTTCAGTGCAATATTGTCGACGAAAATACTTACAGTTATCCCCCCCTTTTGCTCTTCTATTAATTAGTTGTTAGTTCTAGTGACTGTGAAATAAATGTGAGGATGTAGGAGAACCCTTTGCAAATGGGGAAGTGCAGTAATTGATCCGGAGACTTTGGAGACCATGACCCGAAAGCAAG
>DAOUWQ010000434.1 GCA_030667035.1 Candidatus Heimdallarchaeota archaeon
ACTCTTTAGGGTTGAGTGAAGCTGCACGTGATGTAAAAGATGTTAAAATGATTATTTTTGCTGGAGTGCATTTCATGGCAGAAACAGCAAAAATTCTGAATCCTAATATGAAAGTTCTCATTCCAAATGCTGATGCTGGATGCCCGATGGCGGACCAATGCAGCGCAGAGTTAATTGAAACCACTCGCAAAGAATACGACGAGGATATACCAGTTGTTGTTTATGTGAATACAACAGCTGAAACAAAAGCAGCTGCGGATGTAACCTGCACGAGTAGTAATGCTGCTACTGTAGTGAAAAACCTTGGTGTAAAGAAAGTTTTCTTCGGTCCAGATAAAAATCTGGGATTATATGTAAAGAAAACATTGCCCGATGTTGAAGTTATTCCAATACCCAAAAATGGTCATTGTTATGTTCATAGACGATTTGATGTTCAAACAATTAATGCATTAAAAAAACAATATCCAGACGCTGTTCTTATTGCACATCCTGAATGTAATATTGAAGTACAAAATATTGCTGATTTTGTTGGTTCTACAGCTGCAATGATTTACTTTGGAAAAGAGACAGAAGCAAAAAACATCATTGTTGCAACAGAAAAGGGCTTGGTAGATAGATTAAACCATGACCATCCCGAAAAGAATTTTATTCTAGCAAAGGATACTGCAATATGTAAAAACATGAAAAAGAATACATTAGAACTCGTTCGCGATTCACTCTTATATGAACAGCACGAAATAATTATACCAAAAGAAATTCATGAAAAAGCGGAGAAAGCAATATTAAGGATGTTTGAGTTGACATGAAGAGAATCTATCCTTTTCCAAAAGCACTTGCAGGTGAATTGCTGAAAAGTTTCATAATTGAAGATGAAGGATATGGCGATATCACTTCAGAAATTCTCATTCCCGAAGAAAAACAAGCCCAAGCAAGAATATTCACTCGAGAAGAATGTGTTCTTTCTGGAGCGATTTTAATTTCTGATATGTACGAACCTTTGGGGTGTGAAGTTATCCTCAAGGCAAATGATGGTGATAATCTAACAAAAGATCAAGACATTGCTCTAATTTATGGACCTATGAAAAATATTCTACTAAGAGAAAGATTAGTGCTCAACCTCTTAGCGAGAATGTGTGGTATCGCAACAAAAACTCGATCTTTTGTGCAGCAAGTACCTGAAGGCTCTAAAACTGTAATTGCTGCAACAAGGAAAACTACTCCTGGTATGCGACTTTTTGAAAAATATGCTGTTACTTGTGGTGGTGGAGATACACATAGATTAAGATTAGATGATATGGTTCTTCTCAAAGATAATCACAGGGTATTATACACATCGATTACTACCGCGATTGAACAACTGAAGAAGCACCTTAGTTTTACAAAGAAAATTGAAGTGGAAGTAGAGGATTATGATACAATGCTTGAAGCAGCAAAAGCTGGTGCAGATATTATTATGTTGGATAATATGAAACCAAAAGAAGTTGTAAAGGCCATCGAGATTTTAGAAAAAAACAAATTACGTGATAGAGTGATATTAGAATTAAGTGGTGGAATCAATGAAGGAAATATCGCTCAATACGCTAAATTAGGTGCTGATATCATCTCTTCCGGAGCTCTCACTCATTCTTTCAAATCAACTGATTTATCTTTAGATATAATAAAATAAATAGAAGAAAGCAGTTAATGCATAACTGCTATTTTTTCTTTCTGCAAAATTAATCCAAGGTACTCAGCTTCCAGAGCGATTTTTTCAACAGTTATATGGTCAAATTTCTCAGTTAAGTGTAATGAATTGCTTTCAATGATTTGCTCATGGTGATTATTGAACATTGACTTGGTGAATTCCAAATCCTCCTCATCAACCAAGGTATCTTTTGTTAAGCGAATTACTACTAAAGGTAAATCAGGATTCATTACTGATTCTATGGTCCCTAATTTTTTGAGTGTTAAGTTGTACTGATTATGGATTTTCCTTGCTCCGTCTTTAGTTACAAATCGCCATAGTTCTCGGTAAGTGTCAAAGGTTTTCTTTCGCCAAATGAGGAGCATTATTGGAAAGATTGCTGTCAATCCAAGAACCATTATCCAAATAAACCACCATGGGCGTTTCATAATAAATTCAACTCCCTGATCTCCTCTCACTCTTCTTGAACAACCAACTAAAACTTGTCCGCGTTGATTAGGAATATTCTCTCTATTGAGAAGTTCCAACCAAATCGAACCACCCATGCTATGTCCTATTGCGACAAAAGGTTCTTCCTTTGGAATGTTTTCTTTCAATTTCTCAATATGAGAATCAAGATCCGAAACAGAATCATCCCAACAAACAATTGTGACATTTTCTTGTCCGAATTTCTCATAGTAATCAGGATATTCTCTTCCTGCGCCACCCAATCCAGTAGCTACTACAATTTTTGCACTAACATCTAATTTCTCGTGAAAATGAGCCTTTTTAGGCATAATGTATTTTTCTCCTTATAGTTGCAACATTCTTCATGCACAATTTTTGCATTGGATTGTTGATCGATATACATCGATTATAGCTGTAATATGTACTCAAATGAAGTACGAGTTAATTTGAAACAATCGTATTAAAATACATTTTGAAATTTTACACTAACTGGATAATTGAATAAAATTACTCCGGAAGAAATAGCAAAATGAATAAAAGTCTTTGAATATTTTCTATTACAAGTTAGTGTTATAGAGGGTTAATTAGCCACCAGCAACAATTTGTGTTATTATTACTTTGTCTGAATTTTTTACTTCATGGTCTTTGGTTGC
>DAOUWQ010000032.1 GCA_030667035.1 Candidatus Heimdallarchaeota archaeon
ACTCTGTTCAAATGTATATATTCCTTTTTCTTTTACTGGTAAAGTGTCTCTCTTTCCTTTTTTGTAACACAAAGGTTTTTTTTTAGGATTGCTAATAGTAGTTCAGTAATATCCAATTCGTTGGTGAAAACATAAATGGCTCGAACAGCTCTCAAATGGATACTTGGTTTAATTTTAACAGTTATTGGATTCTTTGTTACAGGTGTAGTGGTTGTCTTCTATATTTTGGGAAGGAATTCGCTGGGTGGACTAATAAGTGCAATAGTTATAGGATCAGTTGCATATATTCCTGGATTAATTCTAATAATACTTGCATTAATTGATGGGGCGCATAATGTCTTTGACTTGCGGATTGCTAAACTTCTTGAAGAATACGATCGAATCACTCCTACAAATCTTGCTGAAAAAGCTCGAAGCCGTGAAGATAAAATAGAAGAATCTGTTCCAAGAATTATTGAGAAAGGTTTAATCATTGTCTATTTTGATAAGGCGACAGGTGAATTTGTTACTCAAGAGGGACGTGCTATAGCTGAACGTATAATGGGAATCATTATTTCAAAAAAGCGTGTTACCTTACAAGAACTATGTGATGAAACGGGAATGACAGAGGACGAAGTGAAACGCATTGTAATTGGTATGGAGAAACGAGGGTTGTTTGATGGAACGTATGATTGGAAAAGTGGTAAAATCCTTTCAAGAGAAGGCACAAAACAACTTGGTGTTGCTAAAACAAGTTGCCCACATTGCGGTGCCCATTTAATTGAACCGCCTCTACCTGGAGAAGAAATTGGATGCAGTTATTGCGGAAAAAGAATAGCTGGCTAGAAATTTAGAAAATCTCCTTACACGGGAGATTCACTTTTTTATTTCTTATAACTCCTTTACCATAAGGAATCCATCAGATAAATCGTCATAATATTCTTTTAATTTTCCTTTTATCTTGAAACCACGTTTCTCGTAAAATTGAATTGCTTGCTTATTATCTATCTTAACTTCTAATCTTACTCTTGATATTGATGATTTGCTAATTTCTTCAAGAGTGAATACTAAAATCTCTGAACCAATTCCTTTTTGTTGATGAGCAGGATGGAAAGCAAAGATCATTATATGAGCTGTCTCAACTGAATAAATGCCGAAAATAACAAATCCAATGATTTCTTTAGAAATAGGTTCCAATGCTACATAATAATGCTCAACTCCAATAAGCGATTCTGCAATCTCAAAAACATCGTCGCATGGGAAGCACTTTTCACAAATATACTGAATTTCTTTCAAGTCTTTTTTCATTACTTTTCTTATTTCAGTTGTAGGACCACTCATCTATGCATTTACTTCCATCAATGAACGAGATTAATACACACAGATTTATTTTTAAGATTTATTGCAAAAAATCGTTTTCCATTTCTCACTAATCATTTTATTGATGATGAGTAAATTATATATAGTGGTAATAAACTTACCAATTTGCATAATGCTTATTTACTAGAGGAAACTCCTCAAAGTATATTATTATAATCCCTTACAAAATTAGTTAATTCTTTCTTTTTTTGTAAAGATTATTATCTATTGGTGCATTTACAATGTCAGAAAAAATTCCCGAACTTCTTATCAACCTGCAATCAAAAGATGCAACGAAGAGAATTAAAGCAGCTAAAGCTTTAGGTGCTTTGGGTGATCGTCGTGCTACTCCTGAATTAATGACAGCTCTGAAAGAAAATCCGGATGTAGAAACACGATTAGCTACTGTAGAGGCTTTAGGAAAAATTGGTGATAGAGTAGCAACCGAGCTCATTATTGATACCTTTAAGCGTGATCCAGATAAAAAAGTTAAAACTGCAATGTTAGAAGCATTGGGTGAACTTGGGGATGATAACGCTTATGAAACTTTGTTGAATGCAATTCTAACAGAAAAATTGTTAGCAATTCGTGAAGCAGCTATAATTGCAATTGGAAAATTGAACAATAAAGCTGTTGCTGAGGAGCTTCAGGAAATTGTTCTTACAGAAAAAAGTACCAAACTAGTTGTAGCGTCGATAAAATCACTTTACCTTTTGGGAGAAAGAAAAGCTGCACCTTTATTCAAAGAACTTCTAGAAACATCTGATAACCCAACTATTCGTACTGAAGTTGCTGCGGGTTTAGGACGAATTGGTGGACGTGATGCTATAACACAACTAGTTGCAACCCTCAAAAAAGAAAAGAGTGAAAGTGTTAGAGAATCAATAGTAATTTCCCTTGGACGAATAGCCAACACTACTTCTGTAGATCCATTAGTAGATGTTTTGAAAAATGACGAAAGCCCGGTTATCCGAAAAAGTGCTGCTTGGTCACTTAGAAGAATAAAAGACAGTCGAATTTCAAGTATTCTGTTGTCACAATTAGATAATGAATCTGTTGAAACGGTCAAGCAAGAAATTATTGCATCTCTTGGTAAACACAAAGAAAGGAAAGCAATAAATGCAATAGTTGATGCACTAGCTCATTCCAAAGATGAACAAGTTAGACGAGCAGCTGCAATAGCTCTTGGAGATATAAATGATAAAAAAGCAGTAGAACCTTTACTCACAACTCTTGAAGCTGATAAATCTGCCGAAGTAAGAAAATATGCTGCCTGGTCTCTTAGTAAACTGAAAAGCATCAATTCTAAGGAAATATTAGAAGATTATCTGCAAAAAGAAAAGGATAAACTCGTTAAAGAAATGATTCAAACTGCTATCAATGCTATAGATACGGCAATTAAACAAGCTGAAGCTGAAGCAGTAAAAGCTGAAGAAAGAGCCAAAAAAGAAGAATATTATTATTTCTAATATTCTTTTCTCTTATTTTTTATAGCAATTTTTCTTGCTGAAAATCACCTATCAACTCTCCAAATGATATGCCAGCACTCGACGCATGTGAATAAGTGATTTTGTAATTAGTTCCATTACGTACACTTAGAAGCTGATCGGGAACATGTAAGAAAGAAAATCCTTTGCGACGATTTTTGAATTTAATACCAATATACGGTTCAAAACCTATTCTTTTGCTGAATTCAAGTAAACTAGCAATTTGTTCCTCGCTAATGTATAAGGTGTCTTTTCGTATTGTCTTAATCTCCAGGACAAAGAACTTTTTTCTCCTAATTGAACCCGCAATAAGATCAGGTCTAGGAAGAGCTGTGCCACCTCCAGAAGCAGGTGCACGAAGAACGGCAAATCCCGCTTCCCAGAACATATGTACTAAATCTCTTTCTGCTTTAACACCACTTGAAGACAAATAGACACCCACCATAATGTACAATAAACCAAATAAAAATTCTAGGGAGAGATGGCCAATGAATTTGCGTGAAATCGTACTAACAAGAGTTATATTTGAATTCAACAGAGAGAAAACTTGTAGTTTCATCTTCAAAACGTTCAAAGGTTGGATCTAAAATAGAGAATTGATCTGGAAAGCGATAGCCCAAAAATAGAACCATTGTTTCAGGGAAAACAATGGGGAGCGCGTATGGAAGGGCTAATCGCAATCCAGAATGCAGGTGAACAGGTCTCATAATGAGACCGGTTATTTTTTGAACAAGGTCTCTCTTGTTACACGCATGATTTTGGATTGATTTCCTAGTTCTCGGCCATTTTCATAACCAATGATACTACTGATATGACATCTTGCGCTGGAATACCATCACCTCGTTTGTCGATTCGAAGTGTTCCTTTGTTAGATATTTGCGCACTAATTTGACTCCCAGATGGGAGTTCAATATAACCTTTAAAGTAGCGAATGACTCCTTGTCTTCTGTACATAGCCCATTCTGCACTATTCAGAATGTCGCCATTTAATTGAATTCGACTTATTGCAGGATTTTCTAGTTCAGATATCTGTACTGTTTTTAGTGAAGCTGCATCCTTGCATAAATCAATCATAGCTGTTTCATTTAGATTTACACTATTGAATTCTACACCAAGAAGTTCCATCAATGGCGCTAATCCTTTCTTAGCTACCCAAGATTTTCCTCTACACTCAAGGTATCTTTCTCGAATATGGATAATATATTCGCATTTTCCTTGGGAGTAGACTACCTCAGCTATAAGTTGATCGTTTTTCATTCTTTGAACTGTTACTTGCTGTCCAACGGTATAATAGACACTTATCATATTGCTGTCTGTGTCTATGTCTGAAAATCCTTCATAAAATCTTCTGTTTTTAAATTCAACAGGATGTTCTTTCAATTTTCTAACTATTGTTTCTGCATTTCCTAATGATCCACCGTTTACATGATATAATCTCAAAGGTAATACCATGCCTTGTGGAATAATTAAGCCATTAACTTGGAGAGCCATTTCTTCACCTTGCTTTAAATTCTGGGGGTCCCTGACTGACCTCGGTTTCTATTGGAATCAACCTTATGTGATTATCCCCTTATAAACTTTACTTACCTCGACTTCCATTGGAGCCTTTTTTACACCACTATGGAAAAAAAGAGAAGGAGTTGTATACAGACGATTATTGAGTTAAAAAGGTAAAAGGACAACCTTAAATCTAAGAATGTACCAAACATATTATTGAGGAATTTATAATGGCTATGAGAAAACTTCAAGGATTGAAAGTAGGACGATTAATAGTACTGATATTGTTAATTGGCATTCCTTTAGCTTTTATTTTAATGGTTGTAGGTTCAGAACTTGGTTGGTTCGGACCGATATTGACATGGGACATGTTTACATATATTGGAACTACTGATATCGCTTTCTTACCTGAAGGTTGGGCGAAATTTTTCGTTTGGTTTGGTGCTCCAGTATTCTTTAGCATACCATGGGTAACTTTTCTATTCATCGATAAAGAACGAGTTGGTGAGACTTTTGATAACATGGGCCGAGCTTTAAGAAGAGTGAGCATTGGTTTAAACATTTTTTATAGTGTGAATACAATTTTCATATTAATCTTCTTTATATTACCATTTGGTTCTCCAGCAATTGCTGTCTTTGCAGCCTTTGGTCTTGTTCCTTGGTTAGTTAAAAAGAAAACCGGTGCAAGGGTTCCTTGGTTGCTCGCAATGATTCCAGGATTAATCTTAGCAGCAATACCTATTGTACTATCAATTGGATATTATGCAAATTATGCTGTTGTCTGGGGTGGAATTTGGCAAACTTGGACTGGTGCTGGCGCTGAGACAACAGGCACAATTTTAGAACGATTTGGTATGATTCATTATCTGTATGGCTTTGGTTATTCTGTTGCAGTTGGAGCAGTAGTAGCTGGTTTCTTTTCCTTCATATATGAAGGTGCATCCCAAGTGGATCGACACAGTCAGAGACCAAAGGGTTTACTCTATATCGTTGAATTTGCTGTTGCTGCAGGCATATTAGCATTATATCTAGCGTTGCCAATGAATGACACTCGAGATATTGTGTTTTATGTGATAAGCGGTATTGCAATTGGAGTAGGAGTAATAGAATTTCTGTTACGCTGGTTTAAGAAAGTCAAACGAACAGATAAAGACAATGTGCCAATCGGTGCATATGTTATGTTACCTCTTTTCATTGGGGTCGATTTAATTCGAACTGGAAAAGTTGGTGAAATAAGAAATCATGCACTTACAGTAGCATTGGCACTAGTATGTGTAGTATATCTCATCTTATTCATTATGGCGTATTCATTTGCCGGGCAAACTTACCCATCACGTTGGAGTAAATCTGGTGATGATGACGACGACGATGATAATGGTGATGATAGTGATTCTGAAGAAGAGTAGGAAATTGTCCTAACTCTTCGAACATTTATTTTTTAACAATCGAAAAATAGTTATTTAGCTTATATTGTTATTCTTTTCAGTAGATTTCTTGAGGTTATCAATTGGTTGAGACTAGCTGGATTCCATTATACAAAAAGTCAATCGACGAAGTTGCTATAAACTTACCAAATCTTGAAGGCATACTCGTTGGACTAAATGTAAATGTTGATGCGATTCTTTTCGTTACACCAGAGTTAATATTGCAGTTAATAAAAAAATTAGAAATTGATCCAAATGATCTTGTTCAAAGAATAAAAGAATGGAAAGGGATAATTGAAACACCGAGTGATTTTGTAACGGGTTTATGTGGTTGTTTTTCTAAAGGCAAAGCGAGTGAATGGATAATTCAAAATAAAAAAACTTATGATTATTTGTTACACAATCTGCCAATTGAAACAGAATTACGGATGGGCGGTCAAGCGGGTATAATGTCCGAAATATTGACTCAAATTGATATATCTAACATCTATGTCCATGCAACCTCTCTTTCTAAAGAACTTAGAGAATTATTCTCCGAAAAAGAATCTATCAAAATACCTGTTTTAAAAGACAATTTGAAAATAACCTTTGAACATCCAAAAACAGCAGAATCAGAGTTTGAAGATCTGTATTTACATATTATATCTGAATTTGATAAAGGGGATGAATTACAACTTACTAAAAACATCAAATGGAAATGCCCTAGAGATAATCGTTTCATTGCTACATTTGACCCACCAAATTCTAAATTAGATTTAATCAAAGGGTTCGAACACGGAATAGAGACTCTAGCAAATAAATGTGATGGGTTTATCATTTCTGGTTTTCATATGCTTGAAATCACGAATAATGGCATTGAGAGTGTTCGTGAAAAAATAAGTAACATTCTTGATATATTGTCTCAAGCAAAAAAAGCAAACCCAAAGCTCCTTTTACAGCTAGAATTATGTAGCACTAAAAATAAAGAAATTTTACAACAGTTGATTTCACTTTCAATTGAGAGGAAAATTTGGGATAGTTTAAGTTGTAATGAACGGGAGCTTGGTGAGATACTAGAAGTTTTAGATTATAGAAAATTAGCAAAAGCAATAAAACAACATTGTAATCAAAGAGATATTATCGAAGGGTGTCTTGAAGTTTCGAAAAGTTTGTTATTGAAAAGATTTCACTTACATGAATTTGGTTGTTATATTTTACTTGCTGATAAAGATCAATTTGATGCACCTGAAAAATTAACAAAATCATTACTTTTTTCATCTCTACTTACAGCTTTCAGAGCAAATACAGGTGAGAATTTAGAGTTAAAAAAAGTACAAGAAAATTTGACTGATTTATTATTTAACTTTAAAGTAACAAGTCAGTTTACACAGATAGCTGAATATTTAGATGAAAAATATTCTATTGATAGAGCTGAATTTTTGAAAAATGGTCGAACTATAATTGATAACTATCATTTGATAGTTATTCCAACAATTATTATTGATCAACCTAGAATAACAGTGGGATTAGGAGATACGGTATCATCAACAGCTTTAGTTGCACAACTTGCAATGCAGAAATCCAATTTGGAATGAAACCATAACAAATCAATTATTTGTTACTATTTTGTTGTAGAATAACAAGTTCAAAACACAATTCTAAGAAACTACAATAGACTTTTTAGTACTATTTCTACCAAAAAGCAAAACATAGTCCAGCAATGTTATGTCAATATTATTTACGCTTTTATTAGCTAAGTAAAGAACATACTTAGGTGTTAATATAATGCAACATCATAGCCCAGAACAAGATATTAAAATTGTAGTTACAGGACCATACAATGCAGGGAAATCTGAATTTGTACAACGTTTTGGTGATAAACCAATCAATGTTGCAGTAAATGGTACAACAGTCGGAATGGACTTTACACATGAAATGATCGAAGACTTTCACGTGCACATTTTTGGCACTCCAGGTCAAGATCACTTTAAAGATGTACAACAATGCGTAGCAAAGGGTGCTGCAGGTATAATTATGGTTGTAGATAGTTCTGATCCAGCTACTTTTGGGCAAGTTGAAACACTCACAAAGAGAATTAAAGCTGTATGTGGTCGTGTTCCAATCATCATTTGTGCAAATAAACAAGATAAATCTGGTGCAATTGCTCCAGAAAAAATAAAGCAAATGATTGGGTTCAAAGGAAAAGTTATCGGTACGTCTGCAGTTAGTGGAGCCGGAACGAAAACTTCTATTGTCGAGGTTTTAAAACAAATTCGTAAAGAAAAAGGGATGTAATGAGGTTTTCAATAGATTTAACCATCCCAAAACTTTTTTCTTTCACAGACTGACAGATTCTAGAAAAAATAGAATAAGAAAGTAAATGAACTGATCATCTACTTAATCTAATAATATAGCACTTCTTCTGGATTAATTTTAGCGTCGTCGTGGACTTCCCATACAATTTCCTTTTGTCTTTTCTTTGACGATTGGAAGATTTTATCTTCTTCTTCTAATTGCTTCATATGGGCTTTCAAAGTTAAATCTTGTACTAAATCTTTCCACGGTTTATACCATTCGATTCCTAAACTGAGATTAACTTCCTTTCGTATCTCATCAAATGTGCTTGCACCATTAGTTGTTAGTGTTACTAAAATTGTTTCTTCAAAATTATTGTGAGCGCTGAGTGCTTGTTTTATTAATTCTTTTGCTTGTCCACCGAGATAAGCTCCATCATAAGCAGGACAAAGCATGTCGACATTTGCTCGAGAGATAAATGCTAGAGCTTTCTCTCTTTCGAGAGTACTGCCAGTTAAATCAATTAAATAATTACTGAAGCTCATTGGGTAGATATAGAGTTCCGCACCAGCAAAAATAGCCTTCTGTTTTGAGCTGAAAAACATTGAATGACCGGCACTAAATCCTGGGTAGCATACCGTGAAAATTGTTGTTTCTCCTAATTGGAATTTGTCGCTATCATCAAAAACAGCATGTGGTTTTACTCCCTTTAGCCTTTCCCAAGGTTCATAGGAAAATTTACCACCTTTTCTATTAGGCTCAAAGTGCTTCTCAGGTAGATACAAATAGGGTTTCCTGATAGTATCCTCT
>DAOUWQ010000014.1 GCA_030667035.1 Candidatus Heimdallarchaeota archaeon
AAAAAATATGAGCAAAAAAACTAAAATGACTGCTAAAGCAGCAAGAAGAATCCAAAGTCATTCAGACAAAACTGGCAAGAACCAAGATTTCAAATCTCGTGCACAAAAAGCAGCAGCCAAAAATCAGAATAGGAATGAATAATGAACCAAACATTAGAAACCCGAAATTAGATTTCGGGTTTTTCTTTTTTTTCTCAGCAATGTTTCTTGCTTTCTCGATCATTGAGTTGAACGTACTCTACGATTAAGCATTGTTCATGCTGGAAAATAGATGCATCTCAGCATCCTTAGTAGGTTGGAGTTTTTCTTTTCCTTACCGACTTTGATATTATTTCTCTCACTATGTGATTTATAGAATTTCTTTTTCATTCAATTATTCTTTTTTGATGTTTTCTTCTGGGTCAATAATATTAGCAAATATCATTAAATTTCTAAATGAATATGAAATCTCTTTTTCATTCCCCTGTATTTCAAAACGTTTTGTAATGTTTATAATTGCCTCTTCGAGTTTATTTCCTTCTAGGATTAATTCGATCAATTGTTGAGTAGGGGGTGTTTTTTGCATTAGTTCTCTAAATATTATTCGTGATTGTTTTGTTGTTGACTTGATAAGCTTCTTTCCATCAGCAGATAGCGTTAAATTATTTCCATTTCTGACAAATTTCATTATTATTGCTATTTCGATTGCATCATTAACATATTCAAAGCTCATTCTTAGATACTCATGTACTTTTTCAGATGTTACTGGCTTCTTTGTATCTAATGAAAGATGTTCTATTGCTTCTACACATTCAATTATAGCTTTCGCAGTTATTTTCCCAATTCTCATAGTATTCTCGACCATTAATCTATCAAGTAATTATATAGGGTTCGTTTTTATTAATTTTCTCCGAATAATTCTGCAAAAACTGTGAGCTGAAAGAAGAGAGATGTTTTATCTTTATTTTCTACGCCCAAGAAAGCAAGTGCCCATCTTCTTTAAACCCAATCATCTTTTAATTGATACGAGCTCTCATCTTCTTGATAATTTTGTTCCAATTCTCTCTCATTTCTTTTGCTATTAGCAATATAACCGTAGATACTATTGATTAGGAATATTAGCGTAGCTGAGCCGGCAAAAGCACTTACTATAATTGAAGCAGTATGGGGCACATCATCTAGAATAAGCATTATTACGCATGCTATTGCGATGATAAGAAACATTATAGAAACGCCCAGTAATTTATGCCTTTCACCTATTGCATTACATTTGAAAGAACAATAATATGGAGGACCATTTCTTCTATAACGTGTTCCACTATGAAATCTATTTATGTCCGATTTTCCACAAATCCTACAAACTTCTTTCTCTTTTTCGTTTTCATAACCCAATAACAAATATCTCCTTTGAATTATTTCGTTCATTAATATTTAAAGCTAAGCAAAAGAAGTCTCGATAAAATTACTTTCATTTAAATTAGAAATAATTATTGGAACGATCTTTTCTCAATTCCAATAATCTATTGTTTTGTTAATTTTTTATGGTTGTAATCTTCTTTTTAGATCCTTATTTCTTGTTACTCGGAAATGCAGATAGAGTAAGAATCCTCCGGTTAGCACTGCAGGTACTAGAACATATAATGACCACCCTAATCCGAGAGCACTATTAATGTAACTAGTTACACATACATCAACTATTAGGCAAATTATACTTGCTCCAAATAGGATAAAAGCAGGTATATTCAGTCCTTTATTCTTTGATTTCAAAGTACCAAATGCTATTATGAAACCTGCTACTCCAATTGAGAAGATAATTGGCAAAGCAACTCTTACATACCAATTTAATGTTCCATTATCTATTATATCAATAACTAAGAAAAAGATTAGTAATGGTATG
This sequence comes from Candidatus Heimdallarchaeota archaeon, assembly GCA_030667035.1. Taxonomy (GTDB): domain Archaea; phylum Asgardarchaeota; class Heimdallarchaeia; order JABLTI01; family JABLTI01; genus JABLTI01. Next base: position 1,877 of record DAOUWQ010000014.1, read on the forward strand.
AATTCACCAAATGCTATAGCAATAATGTTCTTTGTAAATAGTAGTGGCGCTGAAATCATAAACCAAGCAAGTAGTAGAGTAGCTGTTGGATATAGCGACCATGTTACTGTTTGATCGATTATGAGGTTTGTTGTTATAGAAATTATTATTGGACTAACTAGCACTACGCTTGTAATTTCAAAAGCCAGTAATCGTTTCTTCTTCTTTTCTTTCGGTGGTTTCTGCTCCTCTGTAGGAACGTCATCCGGATATTTACTTTTATAATCTGGTTTTTCTTCATCAAGTGGTTGTAATGTGGTATTACACAGTGGACATTTTATTTTATTTGCTTCCACTTCTACACCGCATCTTGGACAGTAGGTCATTTCTTTTTTTTCTCCTTAATTGGTTTCAATTCTTACTGGTAACCCCTCTTTGACTAATTTCCTAAAGAAGTACTTTTCAACTATTGGTTCTTTTATATTTCGTGCCCAATTAATGTATAGTTTATCTTTATAACTTACCACTGCACAACCTGTTTTTGTTACAGGGCTTGGTGCTGGAAAGAATTGGAAATCAGTTATTTCTTCCTGTAATGCTTCAGGCATTACAACTCTACCTAAATTTGTTATTACACCGGAATACAAGTATTCCCCAAAGCCATTATAAAGTGTTTTTCCGAATCGTTTTTTCACAACTAATGGTATGTGTTTTACTATTGGATTTAATTCTCCTCTAACGTTTCTTGCTATTTGTTGATTGATTACTTTATCCGTTACTTCTGAACGCATATAATGATATACTATTTCGATTATCTCCTCAAATGAGTGTTCCCCTAATTTCGGATTTATTCCTGGTGTTACATATAATGAAAAATTTCTCATTGTTTTTGAAGGATAGATTCTTCTCAAATTGACTGGAACCATTAACCTGATAGGTTTTAGCATCCTTTTTCTCAGCTGTTTTGGATAATCAAAAATCATTGATTGTAGTGCATACAAATAAACTGCTGTTAGATAATCTGTCAAAGTAATATTATGTTTTTTTGCTATTTTCAGGATTTCTTTAACTGGAACAATGCCTATAGTATAGTGATAGATTCCTTTTTGTTCCAATTTATTTGGTAAATGAAACGAGGGTACTATTTTTTCTGGATCGGGGACAGTTGAACGATAATTCTTTTTGAACCCATCTTCATATTCTTCTCTTTCTGGCATTTGATTTGGTCGAAAGATATCCAACCAGTCCTTCACTTCTTTTCCCTGTAAATGCAAATATTCTCCAACTAGAGCTCTTAGGAAAGTAAGTGCACCAGTACCATCAGTAATACAATGATGAAATTCTACTGCAATCCTATTTCGAAATGCCCTAACTCTAAAAGGAAATATTCCTTTCTTTGTAATCGACAGTTTTTGTTGAGGATATTTTGAATCACTCATTAGTTTTGGTGACAAGGCATTTTTCTCCCAATAATGCCAGAATAATCCTGTTCTCAAATTTACATGATAATACGGAAATCTACCCATTATATTATCTAATGCTTTTTGTAAATTTGCAACATTAATTGGTGACTTCAGTTCAGATGAAATTCTAAACAAACAAGTTATTCTTTTAGAGTTAACAAAGGTGAATAATGTAGCAGCATTATCCAATCTGTACCATTCCAAATATTTCTCCCGTTTTGAAAATGAGATTGGTTCCAAACTTTTATCAATTGTTTGAGAAACATCTGTATTCATTCTTGGCACCATTATTTAGAAATTAAAATTAATTATAATTACTCTTATTGTTTTAGCCTATTTTTGAAGCTATCCCAGATAACCAAAAGTTGTGTAATTAGCTTGTTAGAATTGATTTCTTTAATTCAGTTAAAACTGCTAATGTTGAAGTATATGAAACAATTTTTTTATTTAATTCTTTTTCAATTAAATATTTTTTTTCTAGTGGTAAGAAATGGGCTTTCGAATACTTTACTTCATAAAGAACTAAACCAGCTGGTGAAACCGGTCTAATTCCGCCTTTTGGTGCCTTTAATATGGGTTCCAAGGCTTCTTGTATAACGCTTATTGGTTGTATATTTCTACCAATTACGAGAATCATTGAAACCATTTTTCTAACTTGTTTCCATAAGAAACTCTCTGAAATAAATTCAAACATCAATAAATTATCTTTTTTGAGAAGCTGAACAGAAGCCCCATCCAATGTCAAATTTGTTGATTTCTGCCTTCCGTTGGGTAAAATGTCTGGTTTTTTGCAAAATAGCTCAAAATTATGATTACCTAGTAGGTAAGATAATCCTTTCTTCATTAATTGTAGATCTTCTCCTGCATATGGTATATAGTACCTATATGTACGCTTTTTTGCATGTCTTCGTGCATTAAAATCTCCATCAACTTTTGCTATCCCCCAGGCGAAAATGTCATCTGGAAAGCAATGGTTCAATTCTTCCAAATGTACATCCTGTCTTAACGAATTAAATGCAATAACTTGACCTAATGCGTGTACACCTGCATCTGTTCTCCCAGCAGATGAATATCTTGCTTTAGTCGGTTTGTCTATAAGACCTAATTTTGTTAAATTGTAAAGTATTTCTCCCTCAATTGTTTTTATTCCCGTTTTTTGTCTTTGAAAACCGTGATAGTTAGTGCCAAGATAGGCAATCTTCACTGCGAACCTGTCAATCATGTCACAATAAGCTCCTAGATTTATTTTAGCTGTTGATGAAATAGCTTTTTCAAGACTAGGTTTATTATCTTTTAGATTAAGGCGTTAGCAAATTCTTCTTGTAAATCAGCTTCTATTTTTGTAGCTAAGTCACGTCTAAATGCAGCAGGCACAATACGTAATGTGGTTATTAACATATCTAGTATTTGGTCTACGATATTTTTAATATCAAAAGGTTTTATTTCAACCAAACCTTGAACTATTGCTTCTTCTACAAAAACTTTCACAACCGAAGATATAACAGAAAAAGTTATTCCTTCCTTTTCAATATAATATGGAAAATTCTTTCTATCTCGTAGAGTGAAAAACCCTTCATTCTCTATAACAGAATTAACATACCAGTCTAAACTGGATTCATTCAATTCGAGTCTTTCAGCAAATTCTTTCTTTGAACTGTGATTTGGATATGACGCTGGAAGCCGATTAACTATATAGAGAGCAGCAGCATTCAGAGTTTTTTGATCTCTGGGGAAACCAGCTTTTGTAATATATTTTGCAACTACTTTTAAGGCAAAAACTTTGTACGATTCTTTTACTGAGTAATCACTAAAGAATTTGTAAGCATCTTTTAAGAATTGTATTGTTTCTTCTGGGCTTGCTTGATCCCAGATTAGGTCGGTTTTCCCAAATGATTCTGTGTTCACTTTACTTACCCTTATTTCCAATAGAGGGTTTCTTTTTTATCTTTTGTGGAGCTTGGAAATAGTGGTGTTTCTAGTAGAAAAAAGAAATAGTGATAATTATTTGTGTCTTCATTTTGTTTTAAGCTTCTTTGCAAGCTTTTCCCAAAATGGATGTTTGTGAAGTTTCACATCTCCAACAGATTTTCTTGGTACAATGTTTAACTCGAGTAAATCTTGATCAAATTCGCTGAAAATTGAAGTATCGAATGCTAGACTATTAATTTTATTAGAATATTTCTCAAGGAAAATGCGATGGGTGTCATTGAGTTGTTTAGTAATTTTTTTGCTGCTCTCTTCAATAGGATTTGCAAAAACGAATATTAGTTCATTTTCTTCATCAACTTTAAAATTCAATTTTAAATTTTGGAAGAGGACTGATTGTATTCCCTGTTGCCCGAATGATTCTTTCGAGAATGAATACAGTGCAGCAAGAAATCCACTTTGAAGTGCATGATCTGGATGCATTTTGCACGTTTTGCCACCATAACATTTTGAGAATAGTGGTACTCCGGATGTTTTCAATATAATTACATCATCTGCCATTTTCTCACCATAATTCTACTAATTACTTTTCTTTTTTTATTAATCATTATGTTATTTAGTATTAGCATTTCATACAAAGAGTTAGATTTACAGAAGGTTAAATCAAATATCGCCCACATTTTACGCAATAATATTTGTTATATTGTCTTATAAATTTCGCATCTTCACCACATATTGGGCATTTGTTTTTATGTTCAGTTTTTGTTCCACTTAAATGTTGACCAATCTGAGGCTCAGCTGATTTTGATTCATCCTCAGACATATCTTTCAATTCAGAAATCATTGCACTAGAAAGTTCAGTGCCAATAACACTATCATCAGTAGGAATATATTCATCGTCTTGAATTGGTACTAATGGTTCCTCTTCGATTATTTCTACCAAATCATCTTCTGGTAAATCAACAAGTTCTGATATTTCGGTTTGTGGTGGTGAATCTTCATCAAAGTCTAATAAACTCTCTAATACTTTTTGATCATCATCTAAATTAGACACATCAAGTGGAACTTCTTGGATTTCTTCGATAATATTTTCTTCAATTAGTTCTTCAGGTTCATCAGTTTCAACTTGATCAATAACACCTGCATCACTAACCTCAGGTTCATCAATTGAAGCCAATACATCTAAATCGTCGCTTATTTCACCTATAGTGTCTTCAATTTCCTCTTTTTCTTCTTCTATTTTTATTCCATTTACTTTTACATTTGTTATTTCTTCTTCCAAATCTCTTAATCTTGATGTCAAACTATCTAGTTGAAAATTAATTGAATTTAGTACCCTTTCGAGTTCTGGTGTAACCAGAGGCTCAACTTCTTCTTGCTCAACTTTGGTACCTTTGATTGAATTCTTAGGAACAGTAATAACTCGTTCTCCTTCATCTGTTTTTTCGCGCCCAATTATCACATCATTCGTTTCATCCAAAACAGACATGACTTCTTCGATTAGTTTTTGTGTTTCTTCTTCGTCATCTCCACCAACCATTACTGATTTCTTGATTGGTTTGTCTTTTTCTGGTTCAAACGTTGGAACGATTATTATTGGTTCGGTTAATGGTTTTTGGGACATACTTGGCTTCTCTTCGATAACTTCATCATCTTTCTGCTTAACTGGAGGAATATCAATTGCATCCTCAATAGCTTTTAAGGGTGTTATTCCTTCTCTTTCAAGTAAGCATTTCGCCATTAAATCAAAAGCAATATCAATATTTTCTCCTGTTAAAGCTGAAGTTTCTATATATGCACATTGTAATCCAGAACTTTCTTTGAGGGCGGTAGCAAATTGTTCTCCAGTTTCTCTAGTGATAACCCTCTTCCCTTTCAAATCAATTTTATTAGCACAAACAATGAAGATTTCAATTGTTCCATTTGAATACCTTATTGCTTCATCTACCCAATTTGTTATGCTATTAAGCGAATTGGGATTTGTAACATCAAATACTAGAAAGCAAGCTGTTGCGCCACCATAAAAACTTGAACGTATATATTTGTACTTGTCTTGTCCAGCTAGATCCCATATTTGGAAGGAAGTCATAAGATTTCCAATTCTTGCTTTATAGGAGGAAAAATCTGCACCAACAGTAGAAATGTATTCTTCTGCAAAGTGTTCACCCATTGCTCTTTTCCTAATTGTTGTTTTACCTACAAAAGAATCGCCTGTAAGTACTATTTTCCAAAGGAAATCAGCTTGTTTTTTGTTCATCATTCGTCTTGTATCCCTTTATTTGATTCTCAAATACCTTTACAACAGTATTAAATTATTTATTTCCTATGTTCTTTACTTTTTCGCTATGACTATTAGATTTTTATTGAAAAAAACTTATTTTTCAGTTTTTAAAGGATATTTTTTGTTCAGAAATGGTTTCTTATACATAGCTGGAAAATATCCAAATATTACCATACCTTATTTTCAATAAATTCATTCTTATCTTATAGTGGATATTACAAAGCAAAATCCTACTCAGATGAATGGCGTTTACTCGTTATAAATTTAAGGTAAGCACTCATTTCCTTAGAGAATCTTTGTAATCATCTCTATAGGCGTAAAAAGAAAAAAATATCGAGTGTGAATTGAACGTTGGGTTATGATCCAAATAGACGATGCATGAAATGCAGCAGAAGGAATGGTTTTCTATATTATTGTGAGGATTGTGGTGGCTCATTCTGTAATGATTGTATAGTTTCAGAAAAAACTGAATGCACATTTTGTAATGAATGTGCCCATATTAGTGTAGGAACTAAATGTGAAAAATGTGGAAAAACCAATCATTTAACTGCTGCGAAGAGATATTTAAGAAAATGTCCTAGCTGTTCTTCTATAAGAATAAAAGATATCCCAAAGAAAATCGCTGGTCTTTCTTCTGAATATATCGAAGCTATTAACATTATTTACAGTGGTTTGGACATCATCCGTAATTTTGCTAGCAGTTTTTCTGATATTGTCAATAAAGCAAAATATCTCCGTCGTGAAAGGTTTGGCCTTTATCCTAATATTGAGAACAATCTAATACGTATTCAAGGTCAATTTTACGAAATTACTCAACGTGCTTTGAGACTGATTGAAAAAGCATATCAGCAAATTTCAACTGATGCACGTTTGCTCCGGTTTAATCAACAAGTAACTATTGATCAACTACCCAAAATAGATCGTGTACTAAAAACGATCAAATACAACACACAAGGTTATGCTAATCTAATTAATGATTTTCTAAAGGAAGCAAAAACGGAACTTGCTAATGTAAATGAACTTGTAAATGAATTAAGAGAGTATATTACTTATTTCGATGAAGTTTCAGATAAATTCGAACCTGAAATGCTTGAGTTGAAAATTGCCGTTGTCCCAAATGTAAAAGTAACGTTACCTGATAATAGAAGAAAAAGAACAGGTACGATTTTCTTAACGAATAAGCATCTCTATTTCCTTCCAAGTTTCAAATTTATTTTTCGCTTTCAAGGAAAAATACGAGCAATTCCTATTTCAATGATACGAGAAGTTGAAACTAAACAAAGAAAATTGTTTAGCTCATATTTGATGATCAATATTCCAGATAGAAAATTAATGAAAATTCACTGCTCGAGAACTGAATTAGACCATCTTAATTTTCTCTTTGGTGTTCTCTTTAATGAAAATGAAGGATATATTATTTCAGATCCATACTTTATCGAAGAACTAAGAACTACATTAGATTATAGTGTTCTTAGAGAAAAAGTTGAGAGTCGTATTAAAGATTTGAAGCAAATTCCTTTCACACAAATCGTATCACCACAACAACGACAACAAAATATTTGGCAAAGAGGTCCTATTGTTAACGTTAATGCTGAAAGTAATGAAACTAAACAACTGAGAATTAAGCTTAGAGCTGCGAGGGATACCCTTAGTCAATTAGAGAAAGCTTTTGAAGATCGCAATATTACTCCTGAAATATACTTCGCACGTTTAGAAAAGACACGTGAGAAAATAATTTCATTAGAAGAGAAATTGAAAGATATTATGCGAACAAATACTGGTTATCAACAACAAGCACAACAACCTCAACGTTTTTCTGATTTTCTGAGAAATATAAGATAATTTATTTAATTTAAGCAAAATAAACCAAAAAACAATAAAGATAAAAGATTTACACCAACCTAAACTTTTAATTGAGACAAAAAGTACTTTAGCACAAAACTAATAACCAAATTAAGTAAATGCTTTCAATGAGGTTCTAAACATTGCGCAAGGATAGTCAGGGCAGAATTCACTTAAAAATAGTCTTCTATGGACCTTCCCTTTGTGGGAAAACAACGGGTTTACGATGGCTCTACGACCAAGTAGAAGGATTAACGAAAGGCGGTTTTACATCTATTGCTGACCCAACTGGTAGAACACTCTATTTTGATTTCACACCCTTTTCAGCTTCTGGAAGGGTAATTTTAGATGCATATACTGTTGCTGGACAAGCAAGGCATAAAAGTCAACGAAAAGTGATTTTAAGAGGAGTAGATGGAATAATTCTCATGCTTGATTCCACCCCAGAAATGCAGAAATTTAATGAAGAATCTGTGGATGAATTGCAAGAGTTTCTTGGTGATCGATTTGGTACTGAAGTACCTATTGTTATTTCTCTGAATAAACGAGATGTCCCTGGTGCTTTAACTCGTCCTGAAATGCTTTCAGGATTAGGGCTAGAGGGTTATCCTGTTTATGAAACCATTGCTACAAAAGGCATCGGAGTCAAAAGAGCATTTCAATCTATTGCAAGAGAAATTCTCTTAAAACAATTATATGGAAAATAGATGATTTTATTCTTTTTTCCTAATATTTTCTCATTTTTCATTTAGTTTTTCTTAGATTGTTAAGCAGTAGCTAATAATACTTTCTTTTAATTAATAGTTAATAGGTGATTTTTTTGGTCGAACCATTGAAAGTTAAAGTAGGTAATAAAGCTCCAATATTCTGTTTACTTGATAAAGATGAAAATAAAGTATGTCTTAAAGATTTCATTGGAAAATGGGTTGTACTATATTTTTATCCAAAAGATAATACTAAGGGATGTACCATTGAAGCAATTGATTTTACAGCACAGTTAAGTGAATTTTCCAAATTAGGAGCTATAGTATTAGGCATTAGTCCTGATTCAACCACAAGCCACCAAAAATTCACTAACAAACACGAATTAAAAGTACAACTACTTAGTGATACTGAGCACACAGTTCTAGAAAAATATGGTATTTGGCAAGAAAAATCTATGTATGGTAGAACTTACTTGGGCGTTGTTCGGAGTACAATTTTAATCGATCCTAAAGGAATGATCGC
>DAOUWQ010000447.1 GCA_030667035.1 Candidatus Heimdallarchaeota archaeon
AATAATCTATCTTTTCTCCTCTTTTCTTTATTTATTGAATATTTTTCACAAATTCTTCTTTGGTTTGATAATTAAATCGTTTTGCCATCCGCCCAAGGGCTAGATTTATCTCCAGTCGAACTAATTCTCTACTAATTTTTATTGTTTTAAGTAGAATTTTGGCTGAAATTTCATTACCAATTTCCCCTATTGTTTTTGCTGCTGCACCAATTACTGTTTCATCCTTTTCAGTTCGAATGATATCTATTAGATTGCCAGTTAATTCTTCAATGAGCTCTCTTGATTTTTCTTCATCCAATTTTACTAAAGCTGAAGCTGCTGCCCATTTCACTCTATAATCATCATCTAAATAATAAGCATCAAGGAGCGGGTTGATTGATTTCTTTTCCATTATTCTTCCTAAAGCATTTGCGGATTCCATTCTAACCTCGTAATTAGGATCACTCAATAGGCTTGCAACAAGTGGTTTAGAAGCTTTTTTGTCACCAATTTTGCCTAATGAAATTGCTGCCCATTCTTTTACAGTTGGTTCTTGGTCGATGCGGAGAATTCTTATCAAAGGATAAACAGCTTTTTTATCTCCAATCTCTCCCAGAATTTCTGCTGCTTTCATCCGGGTCACCCACGATTTGTGGCGTAGAAGTAATATCAATTGTAATGGAGCTTTTTTTCTACTAATCTTAATAATTGCATTAGCAACATGACTTTTAATTTCATTATCAATTTCTTTACTCAAATATTTGACTAAGAAATTTACTGCTTCCCTCTTATCAGTTTCCCCTAATCGAGAAATTATTGTGCTTTGTGTAGCAATGTCGCTAGATACAGCTAACTCCTCAAGCAGAATTTCAAATTCCTTCATTGACTATCCCTACTGAAGTATAGCTGTACTCCTTAAAATATATTTCACTTTCGCTTTAACTCATAAAAGAGGTGATATTTTATTGAAAATTACTACTTCTTTCAGAAGATTTTTTAAACAAAACATCGCTTACAGATACTTCTTTACTAGAAAACTCAGGAAATTACTTATCGGACAGGCAAAATATGGTTAAAGAACTTGTTGCAATAGCACTTGGCGGAAATATGATTCTTAAGAAAGGCCAACCAAAAACCTATGAACAACAGATGGAAAATCTACGGGTTGCTACCGAAGTTATTGTGGAAATTATTAAGATGGGTTATGGAGTTATTCTCACACATGGAAATGGTCCACAAGTAGGCAATATCCTTGTTCAGCAAAAATCTGGTGTGGCTGATGGTATACCAGCACAGCCTCTGAATATCTGTGGAGCAATGTCTCAAGGTCAAATTGGTTTTATGGTACAAACTGCTCTTGAAGAGCTCCTCTTTGATAATGGTGTGTTAGATAAACGTGTAGTTGCTATAATCACTCGTGTATTAGTTGATAGTAGTGATCCTGCTTTTAAGGAACCAACAAAACCAATAGGTCCTTTTTACTCGGAAGAGGAAGCAATTGTATTACATAAAAAGACTCGAGACACATATATCAATGATGCTGGAAGAGGATTCAGAAAAGTTGTACCTTCTCCTATACCACTCGAGATACTTGAAGGAAAAACAATTCGTCGATGTGTGGAAGAAGGAGATATTGTAATATCCGTTGGTGGTGGTGGAATTCCCGTTGCACGAAAAAATGGCAAGTTTGAGGATGTTGAGGCAGTAATTGACAAAGATAGAGCAACAGAAGTTTTAGCTACTCAAATTGATGCTGAAATTCTTATGATCATAACGGATGTTTCAAATGCATACATTAATTTCGGCAAAACTGATCAAAAAGCAATCGGAAAAGTTACTATTGAAGAGATGAAGAAAATTTTAGATGATGGTCAATTTGCAAAAGGAAGCATGAAACCAAAAGTAGGCTCTGCTATAAGATTTATAGAAAAAGGTGGTTTACTTTCTATTATTACTTCACCTGAAAATGCAATAGCTGCCTTAAAAGATAAAGCGGGAACCCGGCTAGTAAAATAGAAAACTGGTTTCCAATTTTTATTATTTATTTTTTATTATTTCTAAAAATTGATGACAAACAAAAATATAATCTTCAAACTGCACACTAACCATAGTAAATATCTTCTCAGCAAGTTTTATTGTATCATCATTTTCTTCTTCATCTGAATTTAGTTTGAAATAGGATAATTGCATTACCATTTCATAAGCGATTTCCTTTAAACGTGCAGCATAATTTTCTGATTGTTCAACGTTGCGTATTTTAATTTCATCTACTTGAGTTTCTGCAATTTTAGAAACAATTGCTCCCCATTCATCAAATTTTTGGAACCATTCTATTGAATTAGCAATAAATTCATCATCGAAGCGAGAATCGTTTGTTATCCAAAGCATCCAAGAAAAAGAAGTAGTTTTATTGTTAGTACTGTCAACTTTTTTTGTTAAATCTGTTTCATTTGAATTATCCGCTTGTTTTTTGGCATATGATTCGGAAAGCTCAGCTAAAGAGCTATGTATCTCGTTTGCTCTGTTCAAAATAAAACTGGTTCCTAATCGGATTTTCTCATCAAAGTCTAATCGTTTTTGGAATGCTGGACTTGAAGCAACAAGGACTTTATAAAGGCAAGTTGAACAAAAATCTATTTCTGTATCTTTGAACTCTCCTTGATCATCCAAACTCAGAAGAATAACAGCAT
>DAOUWQ010000206.1 GCA_030667035.1 Candidatus Heimdallarchaeota archaeon
TAAATGAGTAGGATTCAAACAATTTGGCATTTTTTCCATCTAGTGATAGTTTACTTGCTCGTTTAAATAATTTAGAAGCAATATTACATTTTACGCTACTTTCAGTAAAGTCACCTTCACTAGAGAGTTTAAAAGCTTCTTTCCAATAGACAGATGCTTTTTGCTCAATGACCATTCGCATAATAGTTCTCAACGTTTCATTTTGTTCTTTGACCCAAACAGAATATGAAGGATTATAATAAGCAGCAGTTACAAAGGATTTGTATGCTCCTAAATTCCATTTTTTTGCCAAGCGTAGATCCTTACTTTCAAAAGCCAGATCTCCTTCAAATTTTGAATGTAAACCTCTAACGAAATTCTCCCGAGCTTTAGCATTATATTTCAATAATGGATTTTTATTGTTTTCAACAATTTTACTCTCTAAAGTGTATGAATTTACTGCCTCCAATAATGCAGCAGTTTGATTTTCATGGGATGTCCCTTTTTTTAATGCTAAGCATTCAGAATTTCTTCCTTTAGAGAAAAGATCCATTCGTTCAGCTTCTTGTTGAAATTCTAGCGAGAAACCTTTACTCATTCTTTGGAATCGAGTAAGCATCTTTCCCCCTTCAATATATTCAAGTGAAGCTCCGATATAATCTCCCTGGCGATATTTCTTTTCCCCTTCAATTATTGAATAAGCACCACTATAGAGATAGAGAAAAATTTTAGCCGTCTGGTCACCATCTTCATCACTTTGTTTTAAAGATTTAATCTTCTCATCGAGAGATACAGAAGCTTGTTTTAAATTTGTTCTAAATTCATCAAAATAGAATGTTTTTATCTCAGATAGTGAATCTACTGTGCTCAAAATTCTATTCACCTTATAGTATAGAATATTATCAAAATTTACTTTAAGAAACCTTTGTTTGTGACTTATTCAAAATTTACGTTAAAAAATAAATAATAGCTGAAAATTAGTTTAGTCGTAATTTTGGACTGGAACTAATTTTCATAATTGTTCTTTCTTATTGATTTGGCATTGTAGTAATAACTCTACTATTGCCTGTAAGGTAAACTGTATGTTCGGATTGAGATACAAAGGATCATTTAACATCACACAAAGCTGGATACCGTTTTATTTGTCCCTTATTTGATAAATCTCTAAGAGCTACTTTTGTAGTTGGAAAAGTAATCTCTTTTGCAATCCATCTTGTCGTAAATGGAAAGTCTTGATATTTCGCCAAAATGACTTTTCGAGCTTTACGGGAAGCATCTAAACGCAAACCAATTTGAAAGGGCACCAAATGAAAAATAAAACATCTGCCTTCATCAGGGTGGATGCTTCCTGTTCCTGATGATGCAAAAGTCTCAATAGCAAAAGCTTGACCTTCTTCTAATTTGATGCCTTTTGTACCACTAACATTTGGAATGGTAACTGGTCCATGTAAAAGATTTTGTTCTAGTTGATGACCATTTAGATCACGTATAGGACGATAGTCATATGATCTAATTATAGATTCAATTTCTTCTCCAATTCTATCTGTAAAAATACCCGGACGAATCATATCAATAGCTGCTTTTGTTGCTTCTTCTGAGGCTTTAATTAAATCCCCATGGTCGGTTCCAAATGAAACGGTAAAAGCAGTATCTGCAATATAACCATCTATATGAACTCCACAATCAATCTTAACAATATCTCCTGTTTTAATAACAAGATCATCCTCGGGTGGAGCAGAATAATGTGCAGCAATATTATTTATAGAAACGTTTAATGGAAAAGCCCATTTTCCTCCTAACTCAGCAATCTTAGCTTCTCCTGCTTCACATAATTCTAAGACAGAAGCACCGACTTTCACTTTCTTTCTTAGCAAATCTTTTACTTTAATTGAAATTTCTCCAGCTTGAAGATATTTCTCTAAAGGTCCATCTACTTCTGATTTTCCTACAACTTTCTTCTTCTTAACAACTTTTTTAGGTGCAACTTTCTTTGTTACCGTTTTTTTAGCAGTAGTTTTTGTTGCTGGTTTTGTTGCAGCTTTCTTACTTACGGTTTTTTTAGTTGCTGATTTCGTAGTTGATTTTTTTGCAGCAGGTTTTTTTCCGGCAGCGCTTTTCTTAGTTGTCTTTGAGCTTGCAGTTGTATTTTTAGCAGTTGCTTTTTTACTTGAAGTGGTTTTCTTCTCTGTGGGTGTATTTTTACTATATTTGGACATCTTATTTTCTCCTATCTATCAAACAAAGCTTATTCTCTTATTAATTCTTCCCGATAAAAGAAAAATTACATAAAACTTTGGATACCATTGCATAAATAAAATTCACTGGGCAAGCATTAAAAGAATTTTTTATCTGAAATTTAATCAAGTACAAATTCAAAATCATTTCAACAGATAGTAAAAAAAATAAAAAAAGATAGGAACTTGGTTCCTATTCTTATTTCTTGATTCTCTTGATAATGAAGACTGAAGCAGCTAATCCGAATAGACCGGCAATAATGCCGAATGCTGGTGTTGGTGCTTGAGAAGCAGCTAAGAACCAGTAGTGGTCGGATGTAACTTTATTGAGATTTGTATCCCAGGCTTGAATAAAGTATGAGTAATTGTTTACTACACCAAATGCATGGTCAATAGTAATATTAGCAACAAAAGTTGTGCTTCCATCTGCGAATTGTACCATATCAGTCTTTAATGCAACATCATTGCCTGCGTATGAGTAAAGATAAGCAGCAATATCATCGACTTGTGCATAATCGTCACCGAGACCAACGGTTACAACAACATAATCTTCGTCTAGAGGTACGCCATTTGGATATCTGTCTTGAAGATCTACAATACCTTCTATGGATGGAGCGTTGACATCGTCAATTTCAATTGTTTGATTTAAAACAATTGGTGCTTCATACATAGGATAGAGAGTAACAAAGATTGTTTGTTCACCTAAAGGCATATCCCATTCATCGAAGAAGAATAAGAAACTGTAGTTTCCAGTTACTTCATTAACATCTGGGCTAAAGTATTGTCCTGCAGGATAGGTGTCTTCCCATCCGGATAAGACAACAGTTAATCCGTAATCGATAAAGTCGTCGAATACACCACCAGTTATTACTAGTGCGGAGGTTACTGGATCAGCGGTAATTGTTGTGAATGTTAAGTCAGCAGCGTCATTTGTCAAAGCGACATTTAATGCTTTTGTATTTATTAACATATCAAATGTGTCATCTTGATTAGCTGTTCCTACGTAGAAGATCAAATCTTCTGTGAAATCTAGAACGAAATCATCGGCATCGCCAGTGTCTAATTCTCTGACCATTTCTACTGTGTAATAATCCATTAAAGTATTATTCCAATCAGCGGAAACGACAGTATCAGTTTGACCACCAGTTGCTACGGTTGTAGCGTTTAACCAGGCATTATACATAGTACCATTGGCTAATGCTAAATCATCAGCGATTAAAGTGGTTAAATCACTTTCGTATTCTGGTTTAGCATCTACAAAAGTATCGGTTTCATTTGTGTTCATTACGTATGGTAGAGTACCACCATCTACATCGCCAGTAGCATTGCATTCAAATGCAAAACCAGGGTTGGTTCTTGGAGAAGCAGTCCAGATCATCATATCTGAATTATTGTTTGCATAGGCTCCATCAGCGAAACCAATTTGAACAACGTCATCTGCGCCGTCAACAAATGTCCAATCAGCAAGTAATGAATTAACCATACCGGTTTTATTCCATTGACCGATTTGAACATCTTCAGTTGTGTCTTTCCATTGTAGAGCGATATAAACATAAGTTGCGTCATAAACTAAAGAGACATTTACGCCTGCGAAAACCTCGAAGGACAAACCATCCCATTCAGCTAAGTCGCCATCGGCTACAAGGGTGTATGCGGTTGCATCTTCTGCTAAAATACCTTTGTCACCCATTGGGTCTCCCATTACATCAGGAGTTATAAGGGTATTATTATCAGGAGCTGATGCAGAACCAGTTAATGCTGGTAGTGTTACGGTTCCAACAGCGAATAAGCTTGAGAACATTGTAAGTAACAGTACTGCAGCTAAAATTTTGCTTTTTTTCATAATTCGAATCATCTTCCTATAATATTATTAGGCCAAATCTAGTATTCCTAAACATGATAGGAATATAGAGATGTAGTTTTATCTATTATAGGGAAATATATACTTTTTGGATTGCTTAGAGAGTTGGTTATACTTTAAGCAATTGTTTTATCAAGTTAACAATTATCTTATTAAATGCATTGTTTTATCAAGGAAAGAAACTGTTCATGAACTGTTCAGAATAGAATGAACAAATAACAAATAATTTCTTGGATTATAGTGAAAATATAGACAAAAAGTCATACAATGCGTCCAAATTCTTTCTCTAAATCCTTTTCAGTTATACGTATAATTGTTGGACGACCATGAGGGCAAGTGAAAGGTTGGTTACACGTGCTTAATTGTTCCAAAATTGCTATTGTTTTTTCAATAGATACAGGATCACCACCCCTTACGACTGAATGACAAGCCATTGTTTTAAGTATTAGATCCAAGCGTTCATTAATATCAGGAATAGTAGCAACATCTTTTCTCATTTCATCAAAAAGGTTCTTGATATCTTCTGTGGTTTGTA
>DAOUWQ010000395.1 GCA_030667035.1 Candidatus Heimdallarchaeota archaeon
GAAAATTATGCCATTGCTTTTGATCATAATATGAAAGGAATAGGAACTGAAGATGACCATCGAATGAGAATTAATAGAATGGGAATCATCTGCCTCATTACAACTCAAAAAGAATTAGATATTGTTCGTAGATTTTATTTAGAGACTGAGCATTTTCTTGCAGAACAACTACAAGATATTTTCTCAATTGTTGTTCTAACTGAAAAATGCATCAAAAATCTAACAAAGAAATACAATTCTTTTATTCAATCACTCCTTAATTCAGTAAAAAATTTCAAACAACCTTTAGCAGAACTACAAAGCTTGTTTAACATTACAATCTTACTCACACTACCACAGGATGAAAATCTTACCGCAAGAGCAATAATGGATATCATGACTAATACTGAAAAACAAGGAGCAACACTAAAAGATATTTGCGCAATCACAAAGCGTAATAAACGAAAAGAATTGGTTGTTCTTGATAAGCTAATTATCAAAGGATTAGTTATAGTTATTCCCCATGAAGACGAGAGTAAAGAAATATTGTATAAGGCAAACTAGTATCATTTGGAGGAAAAAACAAAGATGAAGGTTATTGTATTTCATTCATATAAAGGTGGCACAGGTAAAACAACTTTAGCATTAAATACAGCAATAAATTTAGCCCGCAGAGGTTTTAAGACCCTGGTAGTAGATGCAGATCTGAATGCTCCTACCTTCGACAGCATTTTTCCAGATGTGAAACCTAAATTCCGTTTTAATGAACTATTTGAAAAACAAGATGATAATATTGATACCCCCCAACTAAAAGCTGAAGATTTACTAGCTAATTCAGGTATTGACCCAAAATTAGATATTGTTTTTGCAAATCCAAAACCAAAATTTGGTCAAGGGCTTCTAAGTATGGATAAAAATTTTCACACCCTAGCACTGAAAAAATTAATAGAAGCAAAAAAAGAATTCGAAAAACTTGGGTATGAGTATCTTGTAATGGATACTTCTCCATCAATGAATTTAGCATCAATCAACGCAATTATAATTGCAGATGCAACAATAATGATTCTGAGACCAAACCAATATGGTATTTCTGGAACAACTTTCCTATTCAAAGAACTCTATTCAATGCTTGGAACATTAAAGAGAAAAGATTTCATGATATTCAATCAAGTTGTACCAGGCACTCCCAAGAAATTTATTACCAAATGGGAGAAGCACTTTAGGAAAGAGCTCAATGTGAAAACCATTGGTGTTATTCTTTGTAATTGTGGAATTGCTTTAAATCTATTACATGGTAATCTAATACTTGATGACCCGGCAAATGTTAAATTTACTCAAACAATGGATAGTATCGTTGATAATTTATTGAAAGAACTATCAAAAGAGTAAAGTTTGGTAAGATTTTTCTTGAATTAGTAACGAAAAATTTTTCCTTTTGCTAGATAATTAGTAATTGAATACTGTGGAGCGCTATACAGATGCCTAAAGTGATTGGTATTGATATTTTAGCAGGTGCATCTTCTCAAAAACGTCCATCTAGCCGTGCAAATAAATTTGCAGCAGTTGTTATGGAAAATGGGCAAGTAATTGAAAGTCGTAATTCCCTCTCCACGAAAAATCTTGTAAAATTATGCAAAGTTCACGAACCGCAATTTCTAGGTGTAGACAATATCTTTGAAATTGAAGGAAATTCTCAAAGAATTATCCATTTTTGCAGTCTTCTCCCACTCGAGACAAAGGTACTGCAAGTTACGGGTGCTCCACCTGATGGTTTCGAATCATTAAATAGGTTAGCAAAAAGACATGGGATTCCATATCCATCTCAACATGCAAATCCTCTACAAACCGCACAAATAATTTGCCAATTAGCAGAGAAAAAAGTTGGTTATATTTTAATGCCATTTGAAGAGGAATCTGAAATAAAAATTTCACGAGGAAAAGCAATCGGTCCAGGTGGTTGGTCACAGCAAAGGTATTCACGAAAGATGCGAGGAGAAATATTAACTCTTACTCGAGAGATAGAAAAGCAATTACAAGACCACAGCATTGATTTTGACCTTGAAGTTCGAAAAACAGAATATGGTTATGATAACGCATCTTTTAGAGCCTATACTTCATTAGCATCACTTAGGAAAGTTGTGAAATCATATAGAGGAGAACTCTTGAGAGTCAGTGTCTCACCGATTAGGAAGAAACGATTGGAATTTTATCCGGCAACAGGAGGAAGAAGCAGTGGTTCTCCAGGAATAAAAAGGAGATCAAATCGCGGGTTAATTGTTGGTATCGATCCTGGTCCAAATACAGGCATTGCAATACTAAATTTCTCAGGGACGATCTTATTGATTGATTCATTACGAAGTGCAGCGAGGGGTGATATTATTCGATTAATAACAACATATGGTGACCCAACATTGGTTGCAGCAGATGTGAGACCGCCACCAGATTTCGTTGTTAAAATTTCAAAGATGCTTAATACAGGTCTTTATTTTCCTGAAAGATTGCTTAGTGCAGATGATAAGAGCCATATTGTGGATGATTTTACTAACAGCAATGGAACTAGAATCAAAGGGTCACATAAAAGAGATGCCCTCTGTGCTGCAATAAAAGCATATCAGCAATTTGACGATATTTTTGATCGAATCAATAGAGCGCTTTCTAATCCAGAAGAAATACCATTACGAAATATGGTAAAGCAGATCGTTATCAAAGAAAAAATGAATATTCACGATGCTATTGATGAGGCAAAAAGACGAACACAGAAAGTAGAGCGACCTGAAATAAAACAAGAAGAAGAAGAAATAGAATTAACAGAAAATGAATCAGTTTTAACAGAAAAAATTGCTGCTTTGAATGAGCTTATCATCAGACAAACTACACAAATTGAAAACCTCGAAGATATGAATGAGGGGTTATTTGATGGTATGACTAAAACAAGAAATGAAAGTAAAGAACTCAACAAAAGATTAAGCCAATTAACGAATAAAAAAACGCAAGAGTTGAAGCGTGAGAGAGCAATCAAAACTCGTGATGATGAATTAAGGCTCCTAAGAAGACAAGTAAAATC